>JACCSM010000211.1 GCA_013698525.1 Rubrobacteraceae bacterium | reverse complement strand
GCGTTAGCTGATGGCTAATGGCTCAATACGCTTCGAGCGCGGCCTCTCCTCCCCCAACGAGGTCTTCGGCGTTGATGGCGAGCCTTTCTCTCATTACCGGCCCGTGCTCGAAGAGATGGGGCGGATGGGTTCTGGGGAATGGAGGCGGAGAACCGACAGGGCGCACGGGTGGTTGCTCGAGAAGCAGCGAGATCTGGGGATTGTCCCCGACGATGAGATTCACCCCACCGACTACGTGCCCCGCATCTTGCCGGCCGCGGACTGGGCCGTTTTGGAGCGGGGACTGGCCCAGCGGATGCTCGCGATCAACGAGTGGCTCAAGCGCCTGGAGGCCGGAAGAGATGAGATCGTCCCCGAGCAGGTCGTCGAGAGCAGCGCCCTCTTCGACTCTTCGATTCCAACCCGATTCGGGGACGTCCCCAACCGGCAGATGGGCTTCGACATAGTCGCCGTCGAACGTTCGGGCCGGACCGGTGAGTGGGAGTACCTCGTCATCGAGGACAACGCCAAGATGCCGGTCGGTATCGAGCCGATGAATATCCTCAGGTCGAGGACAGCCGAGGTGCTGCCCGAGTCCTACGCGGCGCTCCTGGTGAGACCTCTCGACGGGCTGATGGATACCTTCGGCCAGGTCGTGCGGGCCGCTTCGCCCGAACCCGACCCGACTATTGCCATCCTCTCCACAGGGCCTCACGACCAGTACTACCTCGACCACAAGGTCTTCGCCAGCGAGCTCGGGGCGATCCTGGCCGAGCGGCACGAAGTCGAGCTCGACCGCGATGGAAGTCTTGTCCACAAGAAGAGCGGGCGCCGGATCGACATAATCTACGAGCGCATCGAGGACGGCAGGATCTACGACGACATAAAGGGCCTGATCGAATCTCAGGCCAGGGGCCTGGTCGACGCCGTCTTCGCACCCAACCTTGGCATCGCCGACGACAAGGGCGTCTATCCCTTTATCCCCGAGATGATCCGGACCTACCTTGGAGAGGAGCCGGTACTTGACAACGTCGAGACATACTCGCTCGCCGTCGAGCAGGATCGCCGCTACGTCTTCGACCATTTCGACGGGCTGGTCGTAAAGAGCCGCAGCGGCTGGGGCGGCAAAGACGTCCTCATCGCTCCAGAAGAGTCCAGGGAGGACGTAGACGAGTTCCGCAAGCAGGTCCAAGAAAGCCCCGTCGAGTACGTGGCCCAGGAGATGATAGATTTCTCTACCCACGTCCTCTGCGAGACAGACGAGGCCGAGAATGGCTTTGTTCTGCGCGACGCCCACGCCGACTACCGCATCCACGCCCTCGCCCCAGACGCCCAGACGATCGAGGTCGTTCCAAGCGCCATGACCCGCGTCGCGGCGCCAGGCAGCAGGCTGGTCAACGTATCGAGTGGAGGCAAAATGAAGGACACCTGGGTGCAACGTCGTGCATAAGGCTTGCCTTATGCACGACGAGCTAGTCAGCATTTCAGCTGGTCAGCACTTCAGCAAAAACAAAAAGCTGAAGTGCTGACTAGCGCGGGTTTAGGAAGGCCCAGTCTGTCGAAGAGTGATCTCGGTGGGCCCAAGGGCATTGCGGATCTCGTGCCCTTCCTCTACCAGCCCGCCGGCTTGCTAAACGAGGAGCTCGCCTCCGTACTGGCGAGCGAGGGCTCGTAGCTGCTCCATCTCTTCCTCGCTAGGCGGGCCTTCCGGAGGTGGCGGCAGGGTGCGCTCCTTGGCCGGCTCGCTCGTGGCGTAGACGAACTCCTCGAAGCCCGCCGGCGAGAGGATGAACAGGAGTTTCGCCGGCCCCGAGTCCACGGTGTAGGTGTGGGGTACGTCCTTGGGGCCGAAGACGAACGAACCCGGGGAGGCCTTTATCGTCTCCTCGCCTATCCGGAACGTCAGCTCTCCCTCGATGATGAAGAAGCCCTCGTCTTCGCGATGGTGGACGTGCAGCGGTCCCTCGCCCTCGGGTTCGAATATCTCGATGAGGGTGTAGCGGCCGTCGGTCTCCTTGCCCGTGGCCTTTACGGTGGCCAGGCCGCCCATCCACCACCTCGCCTCACCCTCGCCTTCGTCAAGCCCGAAGGCCCTCGCTGCGGCGTCGACTTGGTTCATCGCCTCCTCCTTTCCCTCTACCCGGCCGGGCTTATTCCCGCCCGGGCTGATTCGAATTGCCTTGGCCCCTCCGCTTCAGCTTCCTGGCTTTAGCGCCCACCTCGCGTTCCGCCGATCCAGCACACTAGCATGGACCGCACGATCTTTTCGGCCTCTGCCTTGCCGACGTCGTGGAGCCGGAAGGACTTGAAAAGGGGGAGGTCGATCAGCGCGCTCAGCACCCGTACCGTGCCCTCGTCCGGCTCTAGGGCCCGCAACGCTTCGCGGGCGAACCCTTCGCGGGTGGCCCGCATGTATGCCTCCCACTCTTGAACCGCGGGAAGCTTGCGCTCTTGATGGTCTATCTCCAAGTAGGGCTCACCGCGCTCGTAGAAGTCGTAGAACTCCGAGACCAAGCGTCCGAGGCGCTCCTCGAGGGAGCCGGCTCCGGCGAAGACCCGCGGGGCGTCCTCGAGGGAGGGGGGACGGCTTATGGCGAAGACCAGCTCCCCACAAGCGGGCACCAGCTCATCGAGCGAGGGAAAGTGCTTATACACGGTCCCCACCGAAACGTCGGCGCGATGGGCGATGTCTTGCCAGGAGGTGCCGAAAGCGCCCTTCTCGACGTGAAGGGAGAGGGTGGCCTCCACGATGCGCCGCCGGGTCTCTTCGACGGCGGCCTTGCGCTTGTCCATAGTGTACTTGCGAGGAGCCAATGACCACCTTTCTATTAAATGAATAGTTCAAACATTCAATATCTCACAACAGCGCGGGTGTTGTCAAGGGGAGGAGGGAAGCTCGTAGAAGTCGGACATTGGTTCGGCGCTTCTTTGCTCAGAAAATGGTCATCGTAACGGTTGTCGCAACGCTCTTGAGACGATAGCCCTGTAGAGTGGTGCCGTGACAGAAGGAGAAAGGAAACAGGGTCGAAGAGGCGGGGGCTCGTCCCGCCGCCTTGCCTCCTGGCTCGCGTGGGCTGTGTGTGCGCTCTCCCTAACGCTCACCGCCCTCAACTTCGTTCTCATAGCATTGAATGTGGGCTCTAATACCCCCGCCTGCGCCTTCTGGCCCGAGTTGACGACGATCGCGGTAGGTTACTCGGTGATCGGCGCTATTATCGCCTCGCGCCTCCCCGACCATCCGATCGGCTGGATCTGCTGCGCCATAGGCCTTATCGCGGCGGTGGACCACTTCGGCGGCGAGTACGCCGTCTACGCCCTACTGGCGCTCCCCGACCCGCTTCCGGGGGTAGGGCGATGCTCTGGCTCCAGGACTGGTTCTGGATGCTAATGATCGGCCTCATCGTGTTCCTGCTCCTACTCTTTCCCACCGGTCGGCTGCCCGGCAGTCGCTGGCGACCTTTCGCTTGGGTGAGTGTGGCCGTGATTTCGGCGGGGTGATATGGTCGTCGGCCATCTCTCCCGATGTCGGTTTCGACGTGCCTCCCTCCCCGGTTCAGCTATCTGTACTTCTTCTCGGGGGGGGCGCAGCGGGCTCCGTGGTGGTAGGGCGGCGCAACGCGAGGGGGGTGGAGCGCCAGCAGATCAAGTGGCTGCTCTATGTTGGGCCGCTATTTTTTGTCGCTAGTGGCCTTCACATCGGCTTCTATTTCTTCTGGCTGGCAGAGAGGTCGTGGGGGTTGTGGGCTAGTTACTTGCTCGTGGCAGTCCGTGGCTTGAGCGGTCCCATCGCCATTGGCGTGGAAATTCTGCGCTACCGCCTCTACAAGATAGACATAATCATCAACCGCACCCTCGTATACGGCTCGCTGACAGCTACGCTGGTCGCACTCTACTTCGGCGGTATCGTCTTGTTGCAGAGGGTCTTTGTCTTACTCACCGGCCAGAGGTCCACCCTCGCGGTCGTGGCCTCTACCCTCCTGATCGCCGCGCTGTTCAGCCCCCTGAGAAGTCGCATCCAGTCGTTCATAGACCGTCGCTTCTACCGTAGGAAGTACGACGCCAGAAAGACTCTCGAGACCTTTTCGGCCAAACTGCGCGACGAAACAGATCTCGATGCCTTGAGCAGCGATCTGGTGGGCGTGGTGAGGGAGACGATGCAACCCGAGCACGTCTCCCTGTGGCTGCGCCCTGGTACACCCCTCAAGGATAAGCAGGCAAACTAGCTCCGGCTCAAAGCGATTGGCAGAGGGTCAATACCTCTGCCAATCGCGCCTTCAGCTATCAGCCGTCAGCAACAACAAAAATTTGAAAGCTGAGCGCTGAAAGCTTGCATAGGGGCCGGGCCCCTTCGCAAACCGCCCTAGCTCGACAACTACGCCTCCCTCTCCTCTCGTCCGAAAGCCCTGTCCATCCGGCTCTATGCCCCCGGAGTAGGGGGCACAAACAGAGTGCGGTCGTTACGAGTCAAGGTCGGCGGTATCCTGCGAAGGGGACGATCTCTGCCTTCGGTCGGAGAGGGACGAGCGCGCGGCGCGCAGGACTCCAAGACCCCCGTAGAGGGTGCCTGCTGCGGCCAGGGGCCAGGCGAGGAAGCGCGGGAAGCGGAGGCTAAGAAGGGAGGCTCCGAGCAAGGCGCCGCTGGCCGCTGCTGCCAAGGCCTGTTCGTGGGTCTCCAGCGGATAGCCGCTCTTCTGGAGGGCCGCGCTGCCGACGCGCAATACGGTGGCCGATCCACCGGAACCGCTCCCCATGACGCCCCTTCGGGCATCGCGGTCCGAGGTCCGGATCGGGCGCTCCGGGCGCACCCTGGGGTGCGTGGCAGACCCGGCGAGGCGGACTTCGCGGGCGTTGGAGAGGTCCTCCTCGAACAGCTCTTCCATCTGGGCGGCGAAGCCAGTGTCCTCCGCTACCAGGTCTATCTCCCAGTTGGCGACGAGGCTGCTGAAGTTCAGGTTCGTTGATCCCACCTTCGACCACCAGCCGTCGGCGACGAGGGTCTTGGCGTGGATCATCGGGCCTCCGTACTCGAAGATGCGAACCCCCGCCTCCAGGAACTGCCGGTAGCCCGTGCGCGAGAGCGCCCCTATCCAGGGCAGGTCGTTGGTCGCTGGTACAAGCACCCGCACGTCCACCCTGTCACGGGCTACGGACATAAGGGATTGGGAGAGGATCGCCATGGAGAGGAAGTAGGCGTCGGTGATCCAGAGCCGCTTCTCGACCCCTGCGGTGAGCAACTGCAGCATCCGCAAGGTCCGCATCCTGCGCGGCTCCTGGACGACCACACGCGCCGGCACTTCGCCGGCCTGCGGGATGCTCTCCGAGTCGGGACGTTCGGCTTCGGGGAGGGATCCGCCGGCGACGCTCCACAGCCCCGCGAAGGCCCGCTCCACCTCGGCGACGGCCGGGCCGCGGACGCCGACGGCCGTGTCCCTGTAGGGGAGCCCCGTCTCCGGGGAGGTTACGAGCCAGCCATCGGAGATGCACACGCCGCCCGTCGAGGCGTACTCGCCGTCTACGGCGAGCAGTTTGCGGTGGTCGCGCCGGATCGCGCCGAGAGGCCCACCGAGCGTCGGTGGGTTGACCACCCTGACGTCCACGCCGGCCTCCCGCATCCGCCGCCAGAAGGAGCGGCGTACGTCCAGGCAGCCGAACCAGTCGTAGAGCACGCGGACGCTCACCCCCTCCCCGGCCTTCTGGATCAGAGCCTTCGCGAACTTCCCCCCGACCTCATCGTCGCAGAAGATGTAGTTGTCCAGGTGTACCCAGCGCTCCGCCCCAGAGATGGCCGCAAGCCAGTCGTCGTAGGTGTCGGGACCGTTCCTTAGTAGCTCCAGCCGGTTGCCCTCCCTGAGCGGCGCGTCGCTGGCACGCGCCAGGGCGCGGTCGAGCCGCTCGGGCCGGAACCCGCCTGGTGCCGGTCTTCCTACAGATCCTCGCTCTTCCGTCTCCAGCCCCGGCCTCCTCTCGAACGCTACGGCCTAACTCTACCCTGTTGCCACGCTTCAGC
>JACCSM010000209.1 GCA_013698525.1 Rubrobacteraceae bacterium | reverse complement strand
TCGATGCACAACTCGCGCACCGCTTCGGTGACCGAACTGGCCGCTATCTCACGCAACGCCGCATCATCTCCTCAGGCAAAGGTTAGCATCGGAGGCATCCGGGTTTCTCGTTGTTCCGGCCGAATTTAGCCAGGGGCCGGGTTCTCGTAACGCTTTTCGTAACGATCGGACGACGTTCATCTGCTAGGTTGCTGGTGTCATCGCTGCGGCGAAAGGTGAAAAACCCGGCTAATATGGTCTATCCGGGGGATGCGATAAGCATCGCGACGTGGCATCGTTCTTCGAAGCGGGAGAGGAGGCGGGAGGTCCGGTCGTGATCGGTTCTGATGTTGACGGATCATAGAAAGGCAGTCGCCTGGCTGGCCTGGCCGTTGTGGGCTCTGACGGTCGTGCTCATGGCGCTCGCCGTAGTGTTCACGGTGCTGTACCCGTTGTCGAGGGACGCGGCCACCACCGCCGTCAACTTCGCCGTCGCTATCCTGTTCGTTGCGGCCTTCCAGACAATGGGGGCCCTGATCGCCTCCCGCCGTCCTGGGAATTCCATCGGTTGGGTCTTCTGCGGCATGGGGCTGGCCCTGGTGACGGCCGTATTCTCCGGAAACTACGCGCAGTACGCCCTCGTTGTCGAGCCCGGAGCCCTGCCCTGGGCTGAGACTGCGGCATGGGTGGGGAACTGGATCTGGCTCGTCGCCCTGGGCCCGCTCGGGTTCTTCTTGCTCCTCTTCCCCGACGGACGACCCCCCTCGCCGCGCTGGCGGATCGTCGCATGGCTCCTGGCCGCCGCGCTGGCCGGCTGGTTCGTCTCGCAGGCGCTCGTACCCGGTCCCCTTCTCAACTCCGGCTACGAGTCCGTGGATAACCCTTATGGGGTCGAAGCTCTCGGGGGCATCCTGAGACTGGCCGGGACCGTGTCCAGCGTCCTCCTTCTGGTAACCGTGCTCGCTTCGGTCTTCGCCATAGTTTTCAGGTTCCTCCGCTCAGAAGGAGACGAGCGCCGGCAGATCAAATGGGTGGCCTACGCAGGAGCTGTGGTGGCGCTCGTCCTGGTGCTGCAACTCACGGTCTTGACGGCGTTGCCGGAGACCGACTTGCTGGTCGAGATCCTCAACCTCGGCCTCGTCGTCTCCCTTACCGGCGTGCCCCTAGCAGCGGGTGTTGCCATCCTGAAGTACCGCCTCTACGAGATCGACACGATCATCAACCGCACCCTCGTCTACGGTGTCCTGACCGCGTTGCTCGCGCTGGTGTACGTCGGGAGCGTGGTGCTGTTGCAGACGCTCTTCCGGGCCCTGACCGGTGGCGACTCGCAACTGGCCGTCGTCGCCTCGACGCTGGCCATCGCAGCGCTGTTCAATCCTCTGCGGCGTCGCATCCAGACGGTGGTGGACAGACGCTTCTACCGCAGCAAGTACGACGCGGTGAAGACGCTGGAATCGTTCTCCGCCACCTTGCGCGACGAGACGGATCTGGATGCTCTGAGTGGCGAACTCGTAACCGTTGTGAGGGAGACCGTGCAACCCGCTCGTGTCTCGCTGTGGCTACGCCCGCCGGGTAGCGACGCAAGGAGGGAGACGTGAGACAATTATTCTGCAGATTCCTGGTAGGGAGCTTTTCGTAACGCTTTTCGTAACGTCTGGGAGACGTTCGCCGACTAGAATCAAGGGTGAGGAGGTCAGATGACGACACAAGAGAGAAACAGACAGGGTTTCTGGCAGAGTCTCTTCGGGCGTGATGAGAGGCAAGAGCCCAGGGAGGAGATCCCCGAGCCCGTCGTGGAGGCTCCCAGCCAGGAGCCTGGGCCCGAGGTGGAGATAGCGCCCAACGACCCCATCGTGGCTTACTTCGCAAGCGCCTCTGGGGTAGTCGAGATCGACAAGCTCGACCTCGATTCGCCTGCTCTGAGGGCTATGAAAGAGGCCGACATCAAGGTGGTCGTGCCGCTCGTTAGCCAGGGCGAGTTGATCGGGCTCCTCAACCTGGGGCCGCGCCTCTCCCAGCAGGAGTACTCGGCCGACGACAGGAAGCTACTCAACGACCTGGCTACCCAGACCGCACCGGCCGTGCAGGTCGCCCAACTCGTCCGCCAGCAACAGCAACAGGCCCAGGAGC
>JACCSM010000182.1 GCA_013698525.1 Rubrobacteraceae bacterium | reverse complement strand
ATGCTCGCCGTCGAGGCCGCCATGCGGGCTTATGCCCGCCGCTTTGGGGAGGACGAGGAGAAGTGGGGCATAACCGGCCTCCTGCACGATATGGACTACGAGAGACACCCGACGCCGGACGAGCATCCTATGGTCGGTGTCAGGGAACTGGAGAGCAGAGGCTACCCCGACGACGTCCTCCACGCCATAAAGGGGCACGCCGACTATCTCGACGTGACCCGCGACACCCTCATGTCCAGGACGCTCTACGCCGTCGATGAGCTCTCCGGTTTTGTCGTAGCCTGCGCCCTCATGCGTCCCGAGGGCTTGGAGAACATGAAGGCCAGGAGCGTCCGCAAGAAGATGAAGCAGAAGTCCTTCGCGGCGGCCGTGAACAGGGGCGATATCGTAAGGGGCGCCGAGGAGCTCGACGTTGACCTCGACGAACACATAGAGTTCGTGGCCGATGCCCTCAGGGAGCGCTCGGACGAGCTTGGTTTCGCGACGCGGGAGGCCTGAAGAGTGCGTCAGGTACACCCTTTGCTAGGATGGACGGGCTGGAGAAGAGAGGAGCGGCGCTTTGGTCAGGGTGATGGTCGTCTTCGGGGGCCGCAGCGGGGAGCACGAGGTATCCCTGGCCTCCGCGCGCGCCATAACGCGGGCGCTGGGGAAGAGCGGCCGTTACGAGGTCGTGCCCGTCGGCATAACCAGGGAGGGGCGTTGGATCTCCTCCGGAGACCCCATGCGCGAGCTGGAGTCGCAAAGCGGCTACCTGCCCGACGGGTCAGACCTGGAGGTCTCGGGATCACCGGCCACAACAGCGGAGAGACTACCCGTGGGCCTCGCTTCCGTTGACGTGGTCTTCCCCGTACTACACGGTCCATACGGTGAGGACGGCACCATACAGGGAATGCTCGAGCTCGCTGGCGTTCCCTACGTCGGTAGTGGGGTGCTTGGGAGTGCCGCCGGCATGGACAAGCCGACCATGAAGAAGATCTTCGCCCACCACAACCTCCCTCAGGTCAGGTGGGTCGCTATGACCAGCAAGCAGTGGGAGAAGAATAGGAAGGACTGGATAGAGAAGATCGAAAACTCCCTCGGATACCCTTGCTTCGTAAAGCCTGCGAACCTCGGATCGAGCGTCGGTATCGGCAAAGCCGAAAGCACAGAAGAGTTGGGTGATGCCATCGACACGGCTTCGCACTTCGACCGGCGCATCATCGTCGAGGAGGGCGTGGATGCCCGCGAGATCGAGGTCTCCGTCCTAGGCAACGAGGACCCCGAGGTCTCAGTTCCCGGTGAGATCGTTATCAAGAAAGACGGCTTCTACGATTACGAGGCGAAGTACGTCGAGGGCGGGATGGAGCTCATCGTCCCGGCCCCGATCGAGGACGAGACCACGGAGGAGATACGGCGCATCGCCAGCACGGCCTACGAGGCCATAGACGCAGCAGGCATGGCACGCGTCGACTTCTTCCTCGAACGCGGCACGGACCGGCTGCTACTCAACGAGATCAACACCATCCCTGGCTTCACCCCAACGAGCGTCTACGCAGAACTCTGGGCCACGAGCGGCATTCCCTACGAAGAACTGCTCGACCGCCTCATACAACTGGCCCTCCAGCGCCACGACTAGGTATGCCCTTCGCCCTACTTCAGGAAACGACGGCCAACCTCGCCGATGATGGCAAGAAGTTCGCCAAAGGCGTGGCTGAAGAACCCCTGTCCATCTTCACGAGGCTAAGGGAGTTTCTGCAGGACGTCTACAATTACATCCTTGGCCCTGACTTCGTAGGCAGCGTACTCGCCTCTTTGCTCGTCGCCTTCCTCGGGGTCCTCATCTTCCGCATCCTGACCCGTGGCGTGCCAAGGATCCTGCAGTGGCGGCGGAGGAACAGGGAGTCCCTCCTGGACGAGGAGGCCGTAGCCCGCGTCAAGCGCCAGGACACCGCGATCACCTTGATGCGCAACGCGCTCCGTTACGTCGTCTTTATCATCGTGGTACTCGTGATCCTGAGCATCTTCTTTCGTAACCCGTTGCCAGCCGCGGCGGGGACCACCATCATCGCCGCCGTTATCGGTTTCGGGGCGCAGAGTTTCGTGCGCGACGTGATCGCCGGTTTCTCGATCGTCTTCGAGGGGCAGTACAGCGTCGGGGACTTCGTCCACATAAAGCCGCAGGACGTCTCCGGGATCGTCGAGGAGCTTGGGCTCAGGATGACCAAGGTCCGGTCCCTCTCGGGTGAGGTGAGCTATATCCCCAACGGCGCGATGCAGGGCGTTGTCAACTACGTCTCGGGCCAGCAGCGGTTCACTGTGGAGGTGCAGGTCTCGGACTCGGAGGCGGCCGCAAGGGTGGAGAACGCACTTGGCGAGGCTTCGGAACTATACCTGAGTCCACCACGCCTCGTCGAGCGAAACGAGGCCGATGGCCGCGTCAGGATGCGTATCGTCGCCGGTGTTCTGCCCTCGATGGCCTGGCTCGTCGAGGAGAACCTGACGGGGCGTATAAAGGCCGCAGCCGGGGAGGACTCCCTGGCGGCCGAACCCCTGATCTACAAGGTGGACCAGGCGAACCTGCGGAGGATAAGATCCCTACTTCCCCAGGAGGCCGAAAGGAACCTCCCCCGTCAGGCAGACAAAAAGCTCTAGGAAGACTTCAGGTTACCCTCCAATGTGTTTACCCTCGTCTCTTGGTCTCCTGGAGCGCCACAGGTGCCTCCGTCCAACCCTGCCTGGCAAAGTACCTGGCGTAGGTCTCCATGAGATCCCCGTCGATGGCGGGCCGAGTAGGCCCGCCGTCACCAAGCGCGCGGCGCGCGTTGCTGTCTTCGTAGATGTTCTCTTCCCAGAGCTCCTCCGCTGCGGGTGACGCCCCGCGCAAGACCTCCCCTGGGGAGCCTACTTCGGGTGGAGCGGCGTCTAGCTTCTGCAGCCATTCTTCGTAGGGGAGGCGCTCCAGCGGGTAGCCTTGCTCTTCCAGCCGGTCGAAAACCTCGTCCGCAGGCGGAGGGTCGGGGTTCGCCAGGTGGTAGGTCCCTCCCTGTGCTGCCGGCTTAGATGCTAGGTGCAGTATCGCGGCGGCCACGAAGTCGACGGGCGTCATCTCTATCCGCCAACCTTCGATCTCGGGGGTGCATCTGAGCCGCGTAGACTCCACGATGACCGCGCCGAGCAGGTCGCGCGGGTTGGAAGCACCGGATTCGCTGTGCCCCGAGACGTTGCCGGGACGGTAGACGCAGACGGGCAGACCGCGCGCCGCGGCCTCACGCACGAGCTTCTCGGCGACCCATTTGGACTGGCCGTAGCCGTCATCCCTGGCTTCGGCGAGATCGTCGAGGTCGGTCTCTTCCTCGCACAGCCCTATGCCTGGCGGGAAGATGCCGTTCGTAGAGACATGGTGCACGGGCTTCGTCCCGTGGCGACACGCCAGGCGCAAGACCTCGCGCGTGCCGCCGACGTTGGCCGCCTCGAGCGCTGAGTAAGGATAGACGAGGTTAACGACGGCGCCCGGGTGGAAGATCAAGTCTATCCCGCGAGCCAGCGCGTCGAAGTCTCTCTCGATCATGCCGAACAACGGCTCCCCGAGGTCTCCGGGGACGGGCACGATGCGCTCCTCCCTTTCGGGCCGCCATAGCCCGTAGCGCCGCAGGTTGGTCTCGATGGACTCCATCTCGCCTGAGTCCCCGCGCTGCCTGACGAGACAGTGTACGCGGGCATCTGTTAGTGAAAGGAGCCCGTCGAGCAGGAAAGCCCCGAGGAAGCCGGTCGCCCCGGTCAGGAAGACGTTGTCGGTGTCCCCCAGGGTCCGCGTGCCATCAGTGGCTGGCTGCGGGACTATCTCGGGGTCGAGGACGGCCTCTGCGCGCAGGTCTTCGGAAGGCCGCGTCTCTACGTCATTCCCATCGCGTTGTAGCGTCTCTATCCTGTCGCACAGGCCTGAGAGCGTCGGGTCCTCCATGAAGACCGGCATCGAGACGTGGACGCCGA
>JACCSM010000155.1 GCA_013698525.1 Rubrobacteraceae bacterium | reverse complement strand
GGTAGACGTGGCGGTGCTCGATACCGGGGCGGGTTATGGGGGCGACGAGGAGGGCGTCCCCGAGCAGGAACTCGTCGTCGGCCGCGTAGGTGGTCTCATCCTCGGGATACTCGAACAGGAGGGGGCGCAGGATCGGCGCGCCCGTCCTGTGGCACTCGTCGAAGAGCGAGTAGAGGTAGGGGAGGAGCCGCTGACGGAGTTTGATCATCTCTCTGCACACCGACTCGTAGGGCTCACCGAAGGCCCAGGGCTCCTGGCTGCGGGTCCCTATAGTGGTGTGGTTACGGCAGTACGGCTGGAAGACCCCAAACTCGGTCCAGCGGGCCAGGAGCTCTCCGTTCGTGTCGCCCCCGAATCCTCCGACGTCGACCCCGGCCCACGCGACGCCTGAGAGGGCGAGGTTCTGGAGTTGTGGCATGCTCATCCACAGATGCTCCCACCAGCTCGAGTTGTCCCCGGTCCAGTGCATGGCGTGGCGCTGCAGGCCGGCGTAGCCGGCGCGCGTGATCACGAACGGCCGCTCGTCGGGCCGCAGGACCATGAGGCCCTCTCTGGCGGCGCGGGCCATCAAGGAGCCGTAGGTGTTGTGGATCTGGGTGTGCAACCTGGCCTCGCCGGTCCGTCCGCCGGGATGGACCACGTCGTCAGGCATCGTGGCCCCGTCTGGTATGAAGAGCGCCGGCTCGTTCATGTCGCACCAGATCCCTGCCACCCCGGCATCGGTTAGAACCCTCTGCTTCTCACCCCACCACTCGCGCGTCTCGGGGTTGGTGAAGTCGGGGAAGGCGCACACGCCGGGCCAGACGGCGTTGTGGTACTCTTTCCCGTCCCGCGTCTTGCAGAAGAGATCCCTCTCTCGCCCCTCTATGTAGACGGAGTAGTTCTCGTCCACTTTCACGCCTGGGTCGACGATGGTGACGACTCGGAAACCCTGCTCCCGCAGGTCGGAGATCAGACGCTGCGGGTCGGGGAAGCGGTCCTCGTTCCAGGTGAAGACCCTGTAGCCATCCATGTAATGGATGTCGAGGTAGATCACATCGCACGGGATGTCCCGCTCCCGAAAACCACTCGCGACCTCGCGCACCTCTTCCTCGTTCATGTACGAGTAGCGGCACTGCTGGTTCCCCAAAGTCCACAGCGGCGGCATCGGTGTGCGGCCTGTGAGCTTGGTGTAGCGGTCGACGACCTCCCTTGGGGTCGGCCCAGAGAAGACGTAGTACACGATGGCCCCACCCTCAGCCCCGTAATAGGCGCGGTTTTCATCCTCGAGCGCCAGGTCGAACTCTACCCTGTGGGTGTTGTCGAAGAACAGGCCGTGGGCCTTGCCGTTCGTTATCGAGAAGGTGAAGGGTATGGAGCTGTAGAGGTTGTTGAAGGAGGCGGTGTGTCCGAGCGGCGGGTCGACGTTGTAGAAGACTTGGTGAGAGCCGGTCTTCTCCAGCCCGCTCGTCCGCTCGCCGCACCCAAAGTACCGTTCTCCCCGGGCCCGCTTTTTGTAGAGCCGTACCGGACTACCGAAGGGTTTCGAGAACACGTCAGCCTCAGGAGTCTCGACGGCGCCCATCCCGAGCTCTTGATCGTCGACGGCGAACTCCCTGCCAGAAGAGTCGGCGAACCCTATCCGCAAAGGATTCAACGAGACGCGGGCCGTCGCCGCGATGGTGGAGAGCGTAAGTTCATCGTCGGATTCCTGCATGGAGATCTCGACAGTGTCCCAGTCCTCCCTGGCAATGGCCTCCGAGTCGTACTTCGGCGGGCCGCCAGCGGGGAACATCCCGACCCGGAACAGGTCGGGAGCCAGGGCTACCACTTCCACAGTCGTCGACCCTGCCCTCACCCGCAGGCCGTTGTCCGTATGGTCGAGCAACTCCGCAGCGCCGAGCGGCTCGTAGTTGCCCCCTGTCACGGGCTGCTTCTCGAAGGTCTCGGACAATGTTCCTCCCTGCGGTCGTCACTGCACTTCAGCTAGTCAGCACGCTCAGCCCTTCGGGCTTCGCTTGTCAGCATTTCAGCTTTTTGGTTGAGGGTGGCATTCTACATGACTACTACGTGACTACTTTGTCTTTACGGCTCCGGCGAAGACTATGATGGCGGCGCTTAGGCCCACTACGAGGTAGAGGGCGTAGCCAAGGCCCGTCAGTTCGGCTAGGAACCCTATAAATGGCGGGCCGACGAGAAAGCCTGTGTACGCTGCGGTGGAGACGGCGGCGAGGGCTGGTCCCGTGGCCATGCCCTCGGTGCGTCCTGCGGCGCTTAGGGCTGCGGGGAAGACTATCGAGAAACCGGCACCGGCGCAGGCGAAGCCGACGAGCGCGACGAGGGGCTCAGCCACGGCCAGCGCGGTGCCAAGCCCAACGGCGGCGAGGGCACCGCACGAGCGGACGAGTGTGGCCGAGCCCAGGCGCTCTGTGAGCTTGTCGCCGAAGAGGCGTCCGAAGGCCATCGAGACGGAGAACGCCGCGTATCCGGCGGCAGCGAAGCCAGGGCCTGTACCCAGGGTATTGTCCAGGTAGACGGCGCTCCAGTCTCCCATCGCACCTTCCCCGAGAAGGACGCAGAACGAGATGATCCCAAGGCCGAAGAGCGCCCGCGTCGGACGGGCGAACGCCGGCGCCCCTTCCTCCGAGGCGTCGGCGTGCGAAGGTAAGAGTGCCTTGTAAGCACCGGCGAAGGCTATCGCAGACAGGACGGCCACCGCCGAGAAATGGGGCAGGGGGCCCACTCCGACGGACGCCAGGAGTCCGCCGAGCGCGGCCCCGGCGAGGCCTCCGAAGCTCCAGGCCGCGTGGAAGGAGGACATGATCGGACGCCCATACCCCCTCTCTACTACGACGGCCTGCGCGTTCATCGAGACATCCAGCCCGCCGTTCGCAGCCCCGACCATCACGAGGGCGAGCACGAGAGAGATCAGGTTCGGTGCCAGTGCCGGCGCGACGAGCGAGAGGGAGAGCAGCAGCGCCGTCGTACCGACGACGCGCCGGCTCCCGAAGCGGGAGACCAGGGCACCGACCAGCGGCATGGCGGCCAGGGCGCCGACTGCGGCCCCGAGCAAAGCGACGCCGAGCAGGCCCTCGCCAAGGCCGAGCCTCTGCTGCACGGCGGGTATCCTCACGACCCAGGTCCCGATCACGACCCCGTTGGCGAAGAACACCCCGAGCACCGCGAGCCGCGGCATGCGCAGCGCCGCCGGCCCGTGATGTGCGGGCGCGCCGCTCACGGCCGCAAGGACGGACCCTGTAGGGGCGGTTCGCGAACCGCCCTAGAAATCAACATCCCTGCCGACGTCGCGCTCGACCGCGCGGTCGTAGACGACGCGGGCCGCGGCCATGTCCTCGAGTGCGAGGCCCTGGCTTGCAAACAGGGTTATGTCCTCGGGGCCGCGGCGGCCAGGCACCTGTCCCGCGATGACCTGGCCAAGTTCGTAGACGGCTTCGGGGAGGATGGCGCCGGTCTCGAGGGATTGCATCAGGTCCCCTGCCTCGAGTCCAAGCTCCTCGCGGGAGTCGGCGCACACAAAGCTCGCCCGCCGGACGACCTCGCGGTCGATCTCGGTCTTGAACAGGAAGTTGGACCCGGCGGCGTTGACGTGCGCCCCAGGCTTGAGCCACTCGCCGAGGAGCACGGGCTCCTTCGATGACGTCACGGTTACGACGATGTCCTGGGCCGCAGGCTCCTCGGCTGCATGGGTCGTCTCTATCTCCATCCCGAGCCTCTCGCCCATCTTCTGCGCGAACTCCTTGCGCGACTCCTCGCTGCGACTGTAGACGATGACCCGGTCGAGGTCCCTGACGGCCGCTATGGCTTCGAGCTGGCTCTCGGCCTGCCAGCCGGCTCCATAGATGCCTAGAGTGTTCGCGTCCTCGCGGGCGAGGTGCTTCGTCGCGACCCCGCTCGCCGCACCCGTGCGCACCTGTCCGAGCCTGTCTGAGTGCATGATGGAGAGCAGCTCCCCGCCCTCGGGGTCGAAGAGCATCGTGTAGAAGCGGGCGCCAGTGCGCGCGACGGTGTAGGCCTTGAGACCGAGCGCCCCGATCTCGGGCGCCCCTGCGGCCATGTAGTTGAGTCCGCCCGTAGGGAGGGCTACGCGGCGTCTGGCGCGGTTGGTGGCGCGTCCTTCTGCGTGCTGGCGCAGAACCGACTCGACGGCATCCAGTGTCGATGGCATGTCGAGTAGGGCTTCCACTTCGTTCTCGGTCAGGAGCAGAGTCAAGGCGTCTCCTCCCTGTTCGCGGGCTGCTTATCCGGTAAAATCGCTCCACTTATGCGGGTTCTCGTCATAGACAACTACGACTCCTTTACGTACAACCTGGTCCAGTACCTTGGGGAGCTCGGGGCCGAGGTCCTCGTGCGGCGCAACGACGAGGTCACGCCTGAGGAGGTCTCCGATCTCCGCCCGGATAGGATAGTCGTCTCACCCGGTCCTTGCACGCCGAACGAGGCAGGGGTCTCGGTCGAGCTGATCGAGAGGGTCGGCGAGAGTATCCCCATCCTGGGGGTCTGCCTCGGCCACCAGTCCATCGGGCAGGCTTTCGGTGCCGAGGTGGTACGCGGCGAGCCCGTCCACGGCAAGACGGCGAGGATAATGCACGACGGCAGAGGAGTCTACAGGGGACTGGACCAGGGCTTCGAGGCGACACGCTACCACTCGCTCGTGATCGAACCAGGGTCAGTGCCAGAATGCCTCGTCGTCACCAGCCGCACCGAAGACGGTACGATCATGGGCGTCAGGCACCGCGAATACCCGGTCGAGGGCGTCCAGTTCCACCCGGAGAGCATCCTGACCCGCAGCGGTCACGACCTCCTGAAGAACTTCCTGGGGACCTGAGCGACCTCTTGCTGCGCGAGACGCTTCGCAAAGCCGCCGATGGGGAGGTCCTTAGCGAGGGCGAAGCGGAACGTGCGCTCGAGACCATCATGGAGGGCAATGCTCCTCCCGCGGCCACGGCCGCGCTCCTTACCGCGCTGCGCGTCAAGGGGGAGGCCGTACCCGAGATCGTCGGCTTCGCCCGCGCGATGCGCCGCTTCG
>JACCSM010000154.1 GCA_013698525.1 Rubrobacteraceae bacterium | reverse complement strand
AATCCGCAAGAAGTTCGGCCTCGGGATGGTCCCGTCCATAGACGGGACCGAGAGCGTGTATGACGTGACGGTTGGGGAGGCCGTGGGCACCGGTCATGACGGCCTGTCCGGGGCTGATGGGAGCGAGCGGCCTGGCCTCTTCTTCGAGGCCGGGACCGGCGGCGCGGTGGATGGCGCCTGCCACCCCGCCCCCGGTTCGCAGTTCCGCGTTGGCCGCGTTGACGACGGCGGCTACGTCTCCCTGGGAGGTTATGTCACCCCGGATGCACTCGATGGTCACGCCGTTTATCTCACGCTTCATACGCTCGCCTCCTCTCTCGGATATACCTGCTCGCCGGCCCGCCACACGGCTCGGCGAAAGTTACTACAGTCTGTTTGATCGCAGTCCCATCGACTCAGTTGACTGTCAATGCTTCTGCGTTCAAAAAGAACATCCGGCCGATCCTGCTCGAGACTTGTCGCCACAAGCGGTTTGGACTCGCTCGCGGGTGGAAGCGCGACGGAGCGTCTTCGATCTACGAAGCTGGATCTTCATACCGACGACCTTGACAAGTCAGCCCTCTCGGTCCTTTAATTCCCACCATCTATCAAGCGACTCTGAATCGAACACTCGTTGGACCTCGAAGCCCTTCGTGCTCGTAGAAAGATCGTGCTGGGATCGTGAGGAATATGGCCTTCCGTCAGCATCCCGGTAGGTAGTCACGAAGATCTGTTTGGCATCATGCCTAGCAAAGTGAACGCAGAACTCAGCTCCCTTTGTCAATGCAGGCAGACGAACGTTCTGCGTAACGGATTCTCCGGCCAGCCGATGGAAGATCACGTCAAGCGCGGGACCATTGCCCAGATTCTCAACATGCCAACCTTCGGCTTTGTACGTGAAGACCAGCACTGGCCGAATGGTGCCGACGTCTCTCCTTATTGTCAGGATCAGCGTTACGACAAAGTTTATGACCGACAGCACCAGCGCGAGGATACTTACGACAATTGCAGCGTTCGCCATGTCGCCTCATCTCTGGGAGAGTATCTTACTTCACTACCGCTCATCGATTCAGCTCCGTCTCCCAACTCACGCTTCACGCCCTCGCCTCCTCTCTCGGGTGGGCCAATTCGCCGCCCTTCCACACGGCTTCGACGGAGAGATCGGGGCCGAGGATGGTCAGGTCGGCGTCGTGGCCTGAGGCTAGGCGGCCCTTGCGGCGGCCTTCGCCAACGAGGCGGGCTGGGGTGGTGGAGGCCATGCGGACGGCCTCGGCGATGGTGCAGCCGGTGAAGGCGAGGACGTTCTGGAAGGCTTCGCCCATCGTGAGGAGGCTTCCGGCGAGCGCGCCGCTGCCGAGGCGGGCCATGTTGGCGTCGAGGTAGACGCGGCGGGTGGCGAGAGGATATTCGCCCGGTCCCATGCCGGTTGCGGCTGTCGAGTCGGTGGCGAGGTAGATGCGGTCGGGGCCGAGCATGCGGAAGGCGAGGGAGATCATCTCCGGGTGGACGTGGAGGCCGTCGCAGATCAAACCGCACACCACCCTGGGATGCGCGAAGGCGGCCCCGACTATGCCCGGCTCCCTGTGGTGCAGCGGGCTCATGGCGTTGAAGAGGTGCGTGACGCCCGCCGCACGCCGATCAAAAGTCTCGTAGGCGTCCTCGAAGGAAGCGCCGGAATGCCCAGCGGAGACGACCACGCCCCTGGTCGCGGCCAGCGACATGAGATCGTCCGCTCCGTCGAGTTCGGGGGCCACGGTGAGCATCCGCACCGGACCAAGCTCCAGAAGACGAGCCAACATATCCGGGTCGGGCGGTACGACGTGGGCGGCGGCGTGGGCGCCACGCTTCTCCAGGCTGACGAACGGGCCTTCGAGGTGTACCCCGAGGACTTCGGCGCCGGTGTTCGGACCTTTAGCGGCGGCGGCGAGTTCGGGGAGGGCTTCATCGTAAAGAGATTCGGGAGAGGAGATCACGGTCGGCAGATATGCGGTGGTCCCCGTGGCCGGCAGACTCTCCGAAAGCTCCGGCAGCCGGCGCGGCTCGGAGGCTACGTCCACCCCGAACGCGCCGTTGACCTGCAAGTCCACGA
>JACCSM010000150.1 GCA_013698525.1 Rubrobacteraceae bacterium | reverse complement strand
GCGCCCATGCCAGCCAGGAGGTGGCGCGGGCACTCATCTTGCCGCTCCCTCGATCCCGTTCTGTCGCCTCTTCTGTCACAACCCCACTCTACAGGACAAGCGTCTCTAGAGCGTTACGGCAACCGTTTCGGGGCCGAGCGCGGAACGAACATCCGAAAATCTACCTTCTACGCACTCGGGTGAATAGGGGGCCGCGGGCGGGGTGTACACTTGGGGGAGATCGGCGTCGACGGAGGGGGTCGCGGGGGGATGATAAGGGCTTCGTGTCACTGCGGCGCCGTCGTCCTGGAGGTCGACTCCCCGCCGGTGGAGGTGACGGATTGCCACTGCTCGATATGCCGGCGTTACGGCACCCTGTGGGCCTACTACGCGCCCGAGCGGGTGCGCGTGCTCCCCTCCGACCCGCCCACCGACGTCTACGTGTGGGGCGATAGGACCCTCGAGACCCACCGCTGCCGGAACTGCGGCTGCGTCTCGCACTGGGTCGCCATAGATCCCGGGGTCGACCTGATGGGCGTCAACGCGCGCCTGATGGACCCGGAAGTCCTCTCCGCCGCCCGCACGCGGTACTCCGACGGCCCATAGCTGAACTCCGCGAAGTTCCGAGAACATGCACAGCGCGAAGTTCGGAGAAGCCATCTTACCCGCACTTGGGTGAATAGGAGGTACGACGCAAGAAGCGTTGACGACCCCGGCTACACGGACACGGTGCGCGAGGACTTCGACCGGATCGCCGACCTTTCCGAGGCGGAAGGGTGGGACCGGAGGGTGGTCATGGGGCCTCTCAGTTCCGGCCCTCCGCTTTGCCCCAGTCCAGTACAATCCCGTTCATAGAAGGACCGTCGTTCTCCCCATCCTCCCCGACGGCCTTTTTCTTATGTGCGCATCCGGCGCCCCGCCGCGGTCCCTGTACATAAGAGGATCGGGGCCGGTTTATGCGCCGTGGTGCATCTTTATCCGCGGCCGGGCGTGCCCCGATTTCTCGGAAGTCCGCGCTTCCCCTTACCTGTGCGGGTTGCGGCGATCCGCCGTCCCGAACTTCGCAGAACTCCGTAAAGGCGAAGTTCGCAGATAGCAACAAAGCGGGAGTACAACTTCGGATAAAGCCCCGAGCTGGATAGCGAGGCGTCCTACGCGTAGAGTCCTGCCTGCGCACCTCTCGAGATCGGCCTTGCGGGTGGAGAGACGGCTAGAACGCTACCCCCTCTCGTATTCCGTGTTTACCCTCCTCGCCGCTCCGTCCCGACCCTTCCTCCAAGCGCCGCAGTACCTCATCGTAGGGGACGTCCAGCGCCTCGGCCTCGAGTTCCGCTTGGCGTTGGACCTCGCTCCTCGAGCGCCACCTCTTTGCCTCGGCCTTCATCCCTTGCACTTGCTCTTTCCATCCGTCTTCTCCCAGGGCCGTCCTCAGCGCCCTCCTGCCGCGACCGACCATCTTGCGCACGGTGGGGTGGTCGGCCTTGATCCGGAAATCTGTCGGCAGGGGGACGCCGAGCCGCTCGCCGATCTCGCGGTTGGTGAGGCCATCCACGTCCCTGAGTACCGCCGCTTCGATATCCCTGCCCGCTACCTTGAGTGCGGCCGGTCCCCGGTAACTGACTCGTCCGTGCTCGAGGAAGGTCACCAGCTTGCGCAGCGCTTCGAGGAGCTCGTTGGTGTGCGCGCAGGCGTCGACAACTAGGTTAGTCCTTTCTTGGGGTGGCAGGTCGTCGAAGCCGGAGCGGTGGTAGCGGAGGAGCATCAGGATGTAGTCGATGGCCTGGTGGTGGCGCAGCTCGCGGAGCGAGCTGCGTAGGCCCTCTTCGGTACGCCTATCCTCCAACGCTCTATTCCAGCGATCCCAGAAGGACTCGCCGCGTAGCGGCAGGCCGATGGCCAGAACCTTGCGCAAGGTCCCAAGATCAAGCGGCCTTCCCTCAAGGGCCGTAAGCGCGGCGACTATGGCCGCGTCGGTGCGCAGCGGCTCGTCGGAGACGGAGATCTCCCTGTAGCCGCGTTCCGGCGAGCGAGGACCGTCGAGACGGATCCAGATGGTCTGACCGGTTTCCGCTATCCGCGTGGGATAGGCGTCGCCGTAGAGCGGTAGCGGTTTCGGCGGGGCGAAGAAATCTCCTGACCGCTGCTTGAGGGGCAGCCCGAGCGACTCCTCCATGCCGTAGTAGCCAACACGAAGCAGCTCCTCGAGCCACTCGCCGGCGAAGGCGCGCACGTCCCGCATACCGAAGGCCATGCCAGCGTAGAGGTCCTCCCTGTAGGCTTCCAGGTCACCATCCCACGGCGAGGGATCCCAGGGTCGTCGGAGGGACGATTCGCGTGGAGGCAGTGCCATGTGGGCCCATCCGGACCGGAAGAACTCCTCGAGATCCTCGCCCGAGGTCTCCATTAGCAATGCGGAGAGGATAGGGAAACGGCCCTCCGACCTGACGGCTTCGAACCGCTTGCAGATCTCGGCGACGAGCTCCTCGTCGCCGGCGAGACGCTCTGCGAACGAGTGGCCGTACGTCTTGATCTCCGGCCCAACCTCGGGCCCGAACAGGTACGCAAGCTCTCTGAGCAGTGCCCGTTGATATGCTGGAGGTTCACTCCCCATAAGAATCGTGGCGCGGGCGGCTGTCTGCGGCGCTATCCTCGCCGATCTCCTCCCTGCTAGTAGTTCGCTGACGTCCGGCCATAGGCCGGCAGGTAGCGTAGGCTAGCGAGCCTCAGGCTCTTGCCCCTGTCCGGGATCATCACGTCGCCGTTTGCGTCCGCGAGCTTGCATCTCCAGAACGGCTCTCGCGAACGCGTTCTTCCGTCGCGTTCGTACCAATGGAATCCCGACCGAGTCATAGAGACTGTCGTTGGGGGGGCGTTGCTCTCCTCCGGTCTTTCTCGTCATGCTCTCCACCCTTTCCCTAAGTTTCATGTGTTATATATTGGTTTCATATATTATACTACACTCATATTCGACGTCGGTCAATAGGAGGAGTCTACGATGTCAGAGGCGGCATATATCGGGAGAAATCTCAAGGCGGCTCGCATTCGACGACTGCTAACGCAGGAGGAGCTGGCGGAGAAGGCAGGGGTGAGCCCCAGCACCATCGTAAACATCGAGCGCGATCAGACGGCGCCGCACTTCCGCACGATCCGGAAGCTGGCGGAGGCTTTGGAGGTTGACCCTACCTCGCTTCTGGGTGAGTAGTCGTGAGATCTGTGCGATCTAATTCTCCCAGTCCTAGTACCGGAATTGGCTACGGTATCCAATTCCGGTTATCGGCGGTCTCAGGATGCCCTAGCCTCACCTACGACAACACAGGACGGGGAGGACCGCGAATGGACGAGCAGCAACACGAGTACCTGAAGGTTCTGGAGGTAGCGGAGGTGTTGCGGATCGCACGCAGCCGCGCCTACGAGCTGGTCGGCAGTGGGGAGATTCCGTCGATCAGGATCGGGCGCAGCGTCAGGGTCAGCCGCAAGGAACTCGACCGCTGGATCGAGGAGCAGCGCCATCCGAGTGTGGGACGGGGATAAGCAGCCAGGGACTTCGCGGCGCTGCAGCCGCTTACCGTTTGATCCGATAACCATAAAGTGGCACGCTTGAAGAGAGATCGCTCTCAGGTCAAGAGCGTGCTCACTGAAACTGCAAACCGAGAGGAGAATGACGGGTGGCGAGGAAAAAGAGAGAACGCGGTAATGGTCAAGGAACAGTAGCGCCACGGCGAAACAAGGCCGGTAAGGTCGTCGGCTTTGTGGGCGCACACTTCGGCCCTGACGGCAAGCGCCATTGGGTTTCGGCCAAGACCAAGACCGAGTGTTGGCGCAAACTGAATATGGCCATGGCCGACGCTGATCGGGGCATACTGCCGCCGCCAGCCAACCTTACGGTTGAACAGTATCTAATCTCCTGGCTCGCCGATAGCGTAAAGGGAACCGTCAGCCGCGCCACGTACGACGGCTACAAGCGCGATGTTCACCACCACATCATCCCCGAACTCGGTCGGCGGAAGCTCAAGGAGTTGACTCCTGGGGATATCCGCCGTCTATACCGCAAGATGACAGAGAGAGGGTTGAAAGACCGTAGTAGCGAGTACGTCCACACCACGCTTCGCAAGAGCCTCAAGGCGGCCGTCGTTGATAGGCTTATCACCCATAATCCCACCGACGGCGTCAAACCGTCAAAGACACTTGCAGGTGCCGCCAAAGAATCCAAAGCACTCGATCCTTATCAGGTCAAGGAACTGCTCGAGGCGTCCTTTGAGAGCCGCTTCGAGGCTCTCTACGTCGTGGCCATCCACACGGGGTTGAGGCGCGGCGAACTGCTGGGGCTCAAGTGGGCAGACGTGGATCTGGAGGCGGGCACGTTGGCGGTTCGGCGCTCTCTAGACGTAGACGGAACATTCAAGTCACCAAAGAACCGAGCCGCCAAACGTACCCTGCGACTTACCGCCCGTGCACTAGACGCTCTCAAGGCGCATAAGGCGCTTCAGAACGCTGAACGCTTACGGGCCGGGGCACGCTGGCAAGACCACGGCCTCGTGTTCCCCAACACCCTCGGTAAACCGATGAATGCCGGGAACCTCTACCGCCGTGAGTTTCAGCCGCTCTTGGAAAGGGCTGGACTCACGGACGAGGGGTTCACGATCCACTCCCTAAGGCACACCTTCGCCACCACGCTCGCCGATAAAAGCGTTCATCCCTCAACGGCTCAGAAGATGCTAGGACACTCCGACATCAGGATGACCCTCGCCATCTACACCCACGCCACAGACGGCATGCAGGACGCCGCCACAGCCGCGCTGGAAAAAGCATTCTCTTAACCGGCTGTTGACGCGCTGTTGCAAAGGGCCCTAGCGGTGCTGCCGGGGCTCTTTTGTTTCTTCTCGATTTGCAGGACTTTTATAAGTGGCGGGACCCGGATTCGAACCGGGGACACCATGATTTTCAGTCCTCGGAGGTATGTATCGTCTCGTCCTACCCTGTACCAGTACGTGGCTAAAGTAAGCCGAGATCTCGCTAGTGAGGCAAAGTCGTTTCCTGCTGCGTACCATCCCATCCTGACCCGGTTGCAGTACGGTTGCAGTAAATCCATCCGAGTCTACTCGGATGGCTGACTTGCTCATTACGAGTGATAATCGGGGCGTTGCAGAGGTTTGCACGGGCTTGTGAATCTCCCATATCTAAGGGG
>JACCSM010000131.1 GCA_013698525.1 Rubrobacteraceae bacterium | reverse complement strand
GAGCGGCACCCCGAGACAGGACCGGTACAGGAGGAGCGCGACGCCTACGAGCTCGCGCTGGTCCGCGGAGCCTTGGAGCGCGAGATGCCCATCCTCGGCATCTGCCGCGGGATGCAGATCCTCAACGTCGCCTACGGGGGCACCATAGAACAGCACCTCCCTGACGTGCTCGGCCACGAAGAGCACCGCCACACGCCGGGGACCTTCGCCGACCACGAGGTGCGCCTCGACCCCGACTCTCTCGCCGCCCGCGCCGCCCGCGCGGACAGGAAGCTGGTCAAGTCGCACCACCACCAGGGTATAAAGGACGTGGGGGGCGGCCTCGAAGTCACCGGCCGGGCGGCCGAAGACGACGCTGTCGAGGCCATCGAAGACCCTTCCTGCTCTTTCGTGCTCGGCGTACTCTGGCATCCTGAAGAAGACGAGAACAGCCAACTCATGAAGGCCCTAGTTTCGGAGGTCACCTAGATGCTCGAAGTCCTAAACCCAGCCACCGAAGAGGTGGTAGAGAGGCTCGAACCGGCCACCGAAGGCGATGCCGACGCGGCCGTCGCCCGCGCCAGGGAAGCCTACCCGGCGTGGAGAGCTCTAGAGCCCGCCGACCGCTCGCGGTTGCTCAGGCGCCTCGCCGACGCCCTGGACGCAGAACACGAGAACCTGGCGCGACTGGAGTCGAAGAACACGGGCAAGCCCATCGGCGACTCCCGCGGCGAGATGGGGATGGTGGCGGAGACCTTCCACTACTACGCAGGGATGCCAGAACGGCTGCTCGGCGACACCATACCGGTCTCTGGGGGCGTCGACGTCACGTTCCGCGAACCTCTGGGGGTCGTCGGGCTCATCGTCCCGTGGAACTTCCCGCTGACAATAGCGAGCTGGAAGATGGCCCCGGCCCTCGCGGCCGGCAACACGCTCGTCCTCAAGCCGGCCGAGCTCACGCCGTTGACCGCCCTCGAGTTCGAGCGCATAGCGCTCGAGGCCGGCATGCCCGAGGGAGTCGTCAACGTCGTCGTCGGGCCAGGGAGCAAAGTAGGAAAGCGGCTCGTCGAACACCCTGACGTCGCCAAGGTCGCGTTCACTGGTTCTACGGAGGTCGGCAAGGGTATCATGGCCGAGGCCGCAGGCACCATAAAGCGCGTCACCCTCGAGCTTGGTGGCAAGTCCGCGAACGTGGTCTTCGCCGACGCCGACCTGGAGAAGGCCGCCGCTTCGGCGCCCGTCGCCGTCTTCGGGAACGCCGGGCAGGACTGCTGCGCCCGCTCGCGCATCCTCGTCGAGAGGGGCGTCTTCGACGAGTTCCTCTCTCTCATGGAGCCGGCCGTTACGGGGATGCGCGTCGGGGACCCGTTCGACGAGGGGACTGAGATGGGGCCCCTGATCTCCGCCGATCACCGCGAGAGAGTCGCCTCCTACGTTCCCGAGGATGCGCCCGTGGCGATCCGGGGCCAGGCACCAGAGGGTTCCGGGTTCTGGTACCCGCCCGTCGTTCTCGCGCCGGTGGACAACAAAGACAGGGCGGCTGCCGAGGAGATCTTCGGCCCCGTCGTCGCGGTGATCCCTTTCGAAGACGAGGACGATGCCGTAAGGCTCGCTAACGACACCATCTACGGCCTCTCGGGTTCGATCTGGACGGAGAACGGCGCCCGCGCCCTCCGCGTAGCCCGCCGCATCGAGACCGGGGTAATCTCGATCAACTCCAACACCTCCGTCAGGGTCGCCACCCCCTTTGGGGGGATGAAACAGTCCGGCGTCGGACGCGAGCTCGGCCCGCACGCGCTCGACCTCTACACTGAGGTAAAGAACGTCTACCTGTCCACGGAGGAGGACTGATATGCCGGGACGCCTCACAGGGAAGGTCGCCGTCGTAACTGGCGGCGCCGGCGGCATAGGCCGCGAGACAGCCCGCCGCTTCGCCGAAGAAGGCGCTAGCGTGTGCGTCGTGGACCTAGCAGACGAGCTGGGGCAGGAGGCGGCCTCCGAGATAGACGGCCTATACGTCCACGCCGACGTAACCGACCCCGACGCCGTGCAGCGGATGTACCGCGAGACGGCGGAGCGTTTCGGGGGCATAGACGTGCTCTTCAACAACGCCGGCATCTCCCCACCCGACGACGACTCCATCCTGGATACCGACCTCGACGCCTGGCAACGGGTGCAGGACGTGAACCTCAAGAGCGTCTATCTGTGCTGCAAGCACGGCATTCCGCACCTTTTGGAGCGGGGCGGAGGGTCGATCATCAACACCGCCTCCTTTGTGGCCGTGATGGGGGCTGCGACCTCCCAGATCTCCTACACCGCATCTAAAGGCGGCGTGCTCGCCCTCAGCCGCGAGCTCGGGGTCGAGTTCGCCCGACAGGGGATACGCGTCAACGCGCTCTGCCCGGGTCCGGTGAATACACCGCTTTTGCAGGAAATTTTTGCCAAAGACCATGAGCAAGCGGAGCGCAGGCTCGTGCACCTGCCGATGGGCCGGTTCGCGGAGGCGACGGAGATCGCGGGCGCCGTCCTCTTCCTTGCCTCCGACGACTCCTCCTACGTCAACGCCTCGACCTTCCTGGTTGACGGCGGCCTCTCAGGGGCATACGTTACCCCGGAATAGGAGGTGGTCGGCATGAAGGACGCTCTGTCCAACAGCATCCTCGACGCCATAGGAAATACGCCGATGCTCGAAGTCGAGGGTATCTACTGCAAGCTCGAGTACCTGAACCCTTCCGGGTCGATCAAGGCCCGCATAGCGAAGTACATGGTCGAGCGTGCCGAGGACGAGGGGCTTCTGAAACCGGGCGATACTATCGTCGAGGCCACGTCGGGCAACACGGGCAACGCCCTCTCGATGGTCGCCGCGGTCAAAGGCTACAGGATGCTAGTCGTGATGCCCGAGGGGATGAGCGGCGAGCGGGTCGCCATCAGCCGCGCCTTCGGGGCCGAGGTGATGGAGGTCGGTCACTTCCACGTCAACGAGGCCCTTGCGAAAGCGAAGGAGCTCGGGCAGGAGTCCGGCTACTTCTGCCCGGCGCAGTTCGAGTCAGAGTGGAACGTGGAGGAGAACAGGACCTGGCTCGGGCCGGAGATCCTGGCCCAACTACCCGAAGGCGTCGTGCCCGACGCGGTAGTGATGGGAGTCGGGACGGGGGGGACTTTGATCGGGGTAGGCCAGGCGTTCCGGGAGGTAAATCCTGCCGTCAAGCTCTTCGCGATGGAGCCCTCGGAGTCATCGACGATACTTTGCGGGGAGATAGGGGACCACCTCATCGAGGGCATCTCCGACGGCTTCGTCCCAGGCATCTTCGAGCGCCACCGTGGCCTGGTCGATACCGCCCTGACCGTTGACTCCGAGGAGGCCGTAGAAGAGATGCGCCGCCTCGCCAGGCAATACGGCCTCTTCGTCGGCCCTTCGAGCGGCGCAAACCTCATCGCAACCAGGAAGGTCCGCGAGTCCTATCCGGAGCTTGCGATCCTCGTCACACTGTTCTGTGACGAGGGCGAGAAGTACATAAGCGATCATTTCGCCGAGCGAGACTCTGTCAGGGTAGGGCGCGAGGCGTACACGTAGAGAAGCGTGAACCCATCCGGTGCCACGCCCCTTATGCTATAGTCCGAACTTGCCCGATGAGGGCCGCGGGAGAGAGTCGCCGGAAGGGGTGGGGAAGACCCTTTCGGAGGCCGCCGAAGGTGAAAGGGTTGCAGGGGCAATCTGAATCTCTCAGGCAGAAGGACCGTGGACCGGAGGGCGTCCTGGAGAGTTCGACCGGCTCCGCTTGCGGGGCCGGATCGGCGCCGACGGGGTAACACTCTCAGGTTTGGGACAGGGCGGAAAAAGCAACGCTCACCCGAGACAGGGGGTATAGCTGCGTGGCGCGATTCACACCGCACACAGAGGCCGATATACAGGAGATGCTGGACGCTATCGGGGTCGAAACCCTCGATGACCTTTTCGCCGACGTCGAACCGAGGTACAAAGGAGAACTCGATCTCCCACCGGCCCTCTCCGAGTACGAGGCGCTGAGAGAGGTAGACGCCCTGTCCAAGGAGAATGTCTCGGGGCTGCCGATCTTCCTCGGTGCAGGGGCCTACGACAGGATCGTACCCTCAGCAGTAGGTGCGGTTATCTCGCGCGGCGAGTTCCTGACCTCGTACACCCCATACCAGCCGGAGATCAGCCAGGGCACCCTGCAGGCGATCTTCGAATTCCAGTCCATGATCTCCGAGCTGACGGGGCTTGGGATCTCCAACGCCTCCGTCTACGACGGCGCGAACGCCGTCGTGGAGGCCGCCCTCATGACGGCGAGGCTGACGAAGAGGGATCCCAAAGTCGCCGTCTCCGCCGGCCTCAACCCCCGCTACCGCGAGGTCATAGAGACCTACCGCGTCGAGGTGGTTGACCTTCCGTTCGAAAGCGGCACCACGGACTTCTCCAACCTCCCCGACGACGTCTCTGGGGTCTTCGTGCAGAGTCCTAGTTTCTTCGGTGTCGTCGAGGATATAGAGGCCGCCTCGGAGGCGGCGCACGACGTGGGCGCGCTCTGTGTTGCGGTGTGCGACCCGATCTCACTCTCCATACTCGAAGCCCCTGGGAACCTCGGGGCCGACGTGGCTGTTGGGGAGGCCCAGCCGCTCGGTATGCCACTCATGTTCGGTGGCCCGTACGTAGGCTACATGGCGACCAAAGAAGAGTTCGTCCGCCAGCTCCCGGGACGTATCTGCGGGGAGACGATAGACAAGGATGGCAAGCTGGCCTACGTCCTTACCCTGCGGGGCCGCGAGCAGGACATCAGGCGCGCGAAGGCGAACTCCAACATCTGCACCAACCAGGCGCTAACGGCCCTGGCAGCGACCGTGTACACGGCCCTGATGGGACCTGAGGGACTGCGCGGGGTGGCCGAGCTCTCTATCTCGAAGGCCCATTATCTGGCTGAGAGGCTTCAGGCATCAGGCTTCGGGCTACGGTATCCGGATGCGGCTTTCCTATGGGAGTTCGCCGTGGAGCTGCCGGATGTCGCACGGGCGAACGAGGCTTTGCTCGAAGCTGGGATCGTGGGAGGCTTGGATCTCGGGGACGGGGCGATGCTCGTCGCGGTGACGGAGAAGCGGACTAAAGACGAACTCGACGCCTTCGTGGAGGTGGTCTCCAATGCCCTTTAACCTGATCCGGGACAAAGGTCGCGAGGGCCGCAGAGGCTACACGCTCCCAAAACCCGACGTGGAGATGAAAGAGCTCGAAACCGTCCTGCCGAAGTCGGTGCTCCGTAAAGAGAAGCCACGCCTTGCCGAGGTGGACGAGCCTACCGTAATCCGGCACTACACTAATCTCTCGCGCGAGAACGAGGGCATCGACACGACGTTCTACCCTTTAGGCTCATGCACGATGAAGCACAATCCACGCGCCAACGAGGCCGCGGCGACCGTCTCCGGTTTCGCCGGCCTACATCCGCTCCAGCCAGAAGCGCAGGCCCAGGGCGCGCTACGGATCATGCACGAGCTACAGGGCTTCCTCGCCGAGGTCTCCGGGCTGCCTTACGTCTCCCTGCAGCCTCTCGCCGGGGCGCAGGGGGAGCTGACCAGCATACTGATGGTCAAGAGGTTCTTCGACGATGCCGGTGACGAAGGGCGCACCACGGTCCTCGTACCTTCGACGGCGCACGGGACCAATCCGGCGACCGCCTCGATGGCAGGGTTCAGGGCAAAGGAGGTCGGGCTCGACTACCGCGGTTGCGTCGACGTGGACGAGCTTCGAGAGATGGTGGACCAGTCGACGGCGGCGCTCATGATCACCAACCCCAACACCTGCGGTGTCTACGAGCGGAACATCGCCGAGATCGCCGCCGTCCTGCACGAGGCCGGCGCCTTCCTCTACATGGACGGCGCGAACATGAACGCGAACATGGGCCGTATGCGCCCGGCCGAAGCCGACGTAGACATCATGCACTTCAACCTGCACAAGACCTTCTCGACCCCCCACGGTGGCGGCGGACCTGGCTGCGGCGCCATCGCCTGCTCGGACGACCTCACGCCCTTCCTCCCCGACCCCACAGTGGAGAAGAGAGGCGACGACTACCGCTTCGTACGTCCCGACAAGACCATCGGTCGCGTGGCAGGTTTCCACGGCAACTTCGGGCAGATGCTCAGGGCCTGGAACTACATCAGGATGCACGGGCCCGAGCTCAGGGACGTGACGGACATGGCCGTCCTGAACGCCAACTACGTGCGGGCCCAGCTCGGAGGCACATACCGCATTCCCTATGATGAGCTGTGCAAGCACGAGGTGGTCGTGCAACCCCCGCAAGGCAAGAAAGCCCTCGACATCGCCAAGGGACTGATCGACCACGGGTATCACCCGCCGACGATCTACTTCCCACTCGTCGTCAAGGAGGCCATGCTTATAGAGCCGACCGAGACCGAGTCCAAAGAGACCCTCGACGACTTTATCGGGACGATGCTGGAACTGGCCGAGACGAGCCAGGAAGACCTCGAAGCGGCTCCAACCCACGCCCCGACGCGCCGCCTCGATGAGACCCGCGCCGCAAGGCAACTCAAGGCCAGGTGGTAGCGGTGGCGCAAGAAGGTCTCAGGCACACCCCGCTCTACGACGAGCACAAAGAGCTCGGAGCCCGACTCGTGGACTTCGCCGGATACGAGATGCCCGTGCAGTACTCGGGTATACAGGCCGAGCACAACGCGGTTCGTAACCACACAGGGCTTTTCGACGTCTCGCACATGGGCGAGGCCATCTTCCGCGGCCCCGACGCCGAGAGCGCCGTTCAGCGACTCGTCACCCGCGACGTAGGTCGCCTTGATGTCGGGCAGGCGGGCTACTCGGTGGTCTGCTACGAGGACGGGGGGACGGTGGACGATGTGATCGTCTACCGGCGCGAGGGCGACTTCCTCGTCGTTGTGAACGCCTCCAACCGCGAGAAGGACCTCGATCACTTCCGCGAGAACACCGAAGACCTCGACGTCGAGGTCGCAGACGAGTCCGACGACTGGTCGCTCTTGGCGCTGCAAGGACCTGAGGCGGCACAGCTCTTACAGGACCTTACCGGCACGGACCTGTCTGGTCTCAAGCCCTTCCGGTTCGCCGAGGGAGAGGTTGATGGGGCGAGGAGCATCATCTCCCGCACCGGGTACACGGGCGAGGACGGGTTCGAGATCTACCTTTCCCCCGACGACGCCCCGCGCGTCTGGCGCGCCCTGATAGAGGCAGGCGCAACCCCTGCCGGTCTCGGCGCCAGGGACACGCTACGTCTCGAAGCGGGGATGTGCCTCTACGGAAACGAGCTCGACGCAGAGACCACCCCCCTCGAGGCCGGCATCTCCTTCGCGGTGCACCTTGACAAGGAGCCGCGGTTTATCGGGCAGAGGGCGCTCTTGCTCGAGGACACAGAGGGGCTGCGCAAGAAGCTCGTCGGCTTCGAGATGGAGGGACGTGGGATCGCCCGCCACGGCCACCATGTAACGAACGGGGCTGAGATCGTCGGCGAGGTCACGAGCGGCACCAAGTCTCCCACCCTCGACCGGGCGATAGGACTTGCGCTCGTAGACCCAGGGGTGGAAGATAGGTTCGAGATCATGATAAGGGACAATCCCGTACCGGCGAAGACAGTGCCGCTACCGTTCTACGAGCGCGACAGAGAGTAGGGGAGGAGAGCCTTGAGCGTACCTGAAGACCTTCAGTACACGAAGAGCCACGAGTGGGTCCGCACAGAGGGCGACACCGCGACCATAGGTATCACGGATCACGCCCAGGACGAACTCGGCGACGTCGTCTTCGTCGAGTTGCCCGATGAGGGAGCCACCTTCGACGCCGGCGAGTCCTTCGGCACAGTCGAGAGCGTCAAGGCCGTCTCCGACCTGTACACCCCGGTCGGCGGCGAGGTCGTCGAGGTCAACTCGGCTCTCGAAAATGCACCGGAGAAGATCAACGAAGACCCATACGGGGAGGGCTGGATCGTCAAGCTCCGCACCTCCGACACAGCAGACCTCCTCTCCCCCGAAGAGTACGAGGAGGTGGTAGCCGAAGAGTCATAGCCAATCGCCCGATCCAGGCTTCCTGGCTCAGCTCGCCGTGGACTCCCACTACACCTTTATATGCACTTTGCCGATATCTACAAAAAGTTTCTAAATTCTCTGTTTCAAAGCCTTTACAAAGTGTGACGAGCGATGTATCATCCAGTCAGTCGGTTGGTGCGAAACTAAACCGGCACAATTAAAGAGTCCGGGGCGCTACTCCTCCTTTCCCTTTCCCCACCTATCACCCCTAAGTGCGCCCCGGGCTCTTCCTCATTTCTAGCACTTCAGC
>JACCSM010000126.1 GCA_013698525.1 Rubrobacteraceae bacterium | reverse complement strand
ACCTTGACACCGGCAGTCTACCGCGCTACCCTCGCACTTTAAAGCGGACGCACGTCCGTTTTATGGATGCAGGCGTTTATAGGAAGATCGAACCGAAGGAGGAAGCATGGAAGTTGGGGACAATGGGGGACGTGTGATCCTGGTCAGTGGGGCCACGGGTCAGCAGGGCGGAGCGGTGGCGCGGAGCCTGCTAGAGCGGGGTTTTGCGGTACGCGGGCTCACTCGGGATGTGGAGAAAGACGAGGCGAGGGAGTTGGCCGGCCTCGGGGCAGAGGTCGTCAACGGGGACCTCGAGGACCGCTCTTCCATCGAGCGGGTGCTCGAAGGTGTTCACGGAGTATTCTCGGTCCAGCAGTTCATGGAAGTCGGTGTAGAAGGCGAGGTCAGGCAGGGTGTACAACTTGCCGACGCGGCGAAGGAGGCGGGCGTCGAACACTACGTGTACACCTCGGTCGGTAGTGCGCACCGGGATACGGGTATTCCGCACTTCGACAGCAAGTACGAGGTGGAGGAGCACGTGCGCGCCAGCGGCGTGCCTTACACGGTACTGCGCCCGGTCTTCTTCATGCAGAACTGGGAGTACATGAGGGAGCCGATCCTCGGCGGCACGCTTCCCCAGCCGCTCGACCCGGACAAGCCCTTCCAGATGGTCGCGGTCGAGGACATCGGCGTCTTCGCCGCCATGGCCTTCGAGAACCCGGAAGGGTGGATCGGGCGCGAGGTAGACCTTGCTGGGGACGAGTTGACCATGCCCGAGATAGCCGACACGTTCTCGCGTGTGATCGGTCGCCAGGTCGACTACTTCCAGACACCCTGGGACCAGTTCGAGGAGCAGATGGGCGAAGAGTACACTGTCATGTACCGATGGTTCGATGAACACGGCTACGAGGCCGACATCGCCGGCCTGAGGAAGGAGCACCCTGGGCTCATCTCCTTCGAGCAGTATCTCAGCACCCACGGCTGGGAGAACTCCGGGTCTCCCTCGGAAGGCTGAGGCGGTCGCCCGGAGCAGCGCGTAGCTGTAGGATGGGACCGTGAGAAGCGGTACCCACACCTTCCTTCAGACCACGCGCGTTCATTTCGGCGAAGATGCTCTGGAGAAGCTGGAAGAGGAGGCCTGGTCGAACGACCGGGCCTTCGTCATCACCGGGTGCAGCCTGAACGAGGAGACCGGCCTCGTCCGCCACGTCGAGGCGTTGCTCGGCGGCAGGCACGTAGGGACCTTCGCCGGTATCGGGCAGCATACCCCCGGTGGGGCTGTCGAGAAGGCCGCCACGGAGGCGGAGACGGCGGCGGCTGACCTCCTCATCAGCGTCGGTGGGGGCAGCGTAATAGACGGCACCAAGGCCGTGGCGCGGGAGCTTGGCTATCCTGCGCAGGTGGCGATCCCGACCACCCTCTCCGGCGCCGAATGGGCCAACAGGGCAGGGGTTACGGACGAGAGCGCGGGGAGGAAGAGAGGCTTCGCCGACCCGAAGACCGTTCCGCAGGTCGTCGTGCTGGATCCCGAGGCCACCGTCTACACGCCCGAGAAGCTCTGGCTCTCGACCGGTGTAAGGGCCCTGGATCACGCGGTCGAAGGCTTTCTCTACGGAGGCGACCATCCCGTCACCGACGTGACCGGTCTCGAAGGAGCGCGGCGCCTGATGGAGTACCTGCCGCTTTCGATACGAGAGCCAGAAGACCTGGAGGTGCGCCTGGAACTGCAACTGGCGGCCTGGCTCTCGTACTTCGGACCGGCGAACACGCTGATGGGTCTCTCGCACGAGTTGGGGCGCAGGATCGGTGCCAGCTACGAAGTGCCGCACGGCATAACCTCCTGTATCACCCTGGCACCGAGTCTGCAGGTCCTGAAGAAGCGCGTACAGGACGACCGATGGAGCAAGCTTTCAGAAGCGCTCGATGGAGAGCCGCCCGAGATCGTGTCGTCGCTGGTCGAGGATCTCGGATTGCCCAGCCGCCTTCGCGAGGTCGGGGTGCCCGAGGAGGACCTCGAAGCTATCGCGGGGGAGTACGGCGACGGGGCTGGGGAGGCGTTGGCGATCCTGAAGGCCGCGTACTAGGGGATGCGCGGGCTGTGATCGCTGCGAGACTCAGGCGGGGTGATGAGGTCAGGGTCGTCTCGCCGGCGGTCAGCCTCGGGTTCATACCAGAAGATCAGCAGCTGACGGCCAGGGACCGGCTCGAAGGTCTCGGCCTCCGTTGCTCGGTCTCCAGAAACGCCGAGGTAATGGATCGCTTCGATTCCTCGCCCGTAGGGGCCCGCGTCTCCGATCTGCACGAGGCGTTCGCCGATCCTGGGGTCAGAGGGATGCTAACCACCCTAGGCGGCTACAACAGCAACGGACTACTCGAATATCTGGACTACGATCTGATCCGTGCAAACCCCAAGATCTTCTGTGGTTTCTCGGACATCACGGCACTTGCAACGGCGATCTACGCCAGGACAGGCCTCGTCACCTACTCAGGGCCGCATTTCACGACCTTCGGCATGAAACGCGGCATCGATTACACGATGGAATACTTCGAGCGATGCCTCATGCGTGAGGAACCTTTCGAAGTCCAACCCGCTGACCATTGGAGCGATGACCCCTGGTACGAGGACCAGGAGAACCGCGAATTCGTGCCCAACATTGGCTACGAGGTGATCCACGAAGGCGAGGCGGAGGGCAGGCTGCTCGGAGGGAACCTGGGAACCTTATGCCTGCTCTTCGGTACCCCGTATATGCCGAGCCTGGAAGGGTCTATTCTCCTCCTAGAGGATGACGAAGAGGTCGGCCCCGTCCACTTCGACAGGGAGCTGCAATCTCTCATCCATCAACCTGGCTTCGGGGGCGTGAGGGGCATAGTTTTCGGGAAGTTCCAGAGGGCGTCCAACACGGACCCTGACACCCTGACGGCCATCGTCGAAAGCAAACGAGAACTTGACGGCATGCCCATCGTCGCCAGCGCGAGCTTCGGCCACACCACACCGCAGTTCACGTTCCCGATCGGCGGATACGGCAGTCTTCGTGCCGGAAACGGCACCGTCCAGCTCTCCATAGATGTCCACTGAATGGCACGGCGCGAGCACAGACGTAAGCAACGGCGAAGCCTGGCAGGAGCGGAGTGATTGCCTGGGCAGAGCCATCGCGCCGCCGGTCTGCGAGAATGGTGGCGTGCTCGGAGAGGAGGCCAGAGAGAGCCGTGTTGCTCGAACACCGGGGTGATCGTCCCAAGGTGCATGAGACCGCTTACGTGGCGCCCAATGCCACCCTCTGCGGCGACGTCACCGTCGGCGAAAACGTCCGCGTCATGTTCGGGGCAGTCCTCACCGCCGAGGGCGGTCCTGTGGAGATCGGTGCCAACTGCGTAGTGATGGAGAACGCGGTGGTGCGGGGCACCAGGAGGCATCCGACGAACATCGGGGACAACTGCGTGGTGGGGCCGCGGGCCTACCTGGTTGGCTGCCGAGTCTGGGACAATGCCTTCCTGGCCACGGGCGCGACCGTCTTCAACGGGGCGAGCGTGGGAGCGGGCGCCGAAGTGCGCGTCAACGGGACCGTGCACCTGAGGACGGCGTTGCCCCCGGACGCGGTGGTGCCCATAGGTT
>JACCSM010000070.1 GCA_013698525.1 Rubrobacteraceae bacterium | reverse complement strand
AGGGCGTCGCCCAGCAGATGGTCGAGGATGGCTACGAGAAGGGCGGCGAGGCCAAGCAGCAGGTCCACAAGCAGCAAGAGCAGAACCAGCAGGAGGAGCAAGGCGAGCAGCAAAGCGATGCTTCCGAGAGCGCGGAGGACAACGGCGAGAAGCCTGGAGCCCGTCGCCTGCGGCGCGAGTACTAGGGTACCGGCGGCCGGCTTTGGAGGGAGCGATAGCCAGAGCAGGCAACTAAAACGGTAGGAACGCACAGCGCGAGGGTGTTCGCTAGACGCCCTCGCGCGTCCCCGATGAGGAGCAAAGAGAACGATGTCACAGACGGCAACCCGGACGGCGGCGAGAGGCGCGTGGCCCGTCGAACGGTTCGAGACGCCAAAACAATGCGCAGGCTACGAGGTTCGCGACCCACGGGGGCGGAAGATCGGGAGGTTGAAGAGGCTCTTCTTGAACGAGAGCGGCGGGACAGAGTATGCGGAGGTCAAGGTGGGGCTTTTCGGGCTGAAGACGCTCCTGATCCCGGTTCAGACCGTCACCGTCGACGCCGAGCGGCGGTTCCTCGTGCTGGAGTAGACCTTCCACCTTGCAACGCGCAACGCGAGCAGAGTCTGCAATATCGGGAAGTCTACCGAACGGATAATGAAGACTTCTTCATGCTCGCCTAACGCTTGATTCATCTTGGTAGGGCATATTGAAGATTAAGGCGTAAGAACAAGCAAGGAGCCCAACCCGTAAACGTTACAACACTTGGCTTATTGGCGCGCCTCCTTATGCGCCCAAACCCTATTCTGAGAAGGCTGGAAAATGATTCCATATATGGACCTAAACGAGCAGGTGGATGCGGACTTCACCCGCGCCAGGCGACGGGCTCGCCTGCGAGCGGTGGTGGCCCGTATTCGAAGCGAGCACGCCTCGAATCGGCTGCGCTCCTTCGACGACGTCAGAAGAGAGCTTTCCGTTGCTAACAACCGCCTCCACCGGGGGACGAAGGTCGTAGAGGTGGACCAGATCGTCGGCAGCGTCGGGCGGTGGGGGGAATTCGACCGATCCTTCCTGCCAGCGAGGGCGAGCGTGGGGCATAAGTGGAAGCGCATAGACCGGGCGTTCCACCGCGCACAAGACTTGCCGCCGGTCGAGCTCTACAAGCTCGAGGAAGCCTACTTCGTGGTGGACGGCCACCATCGAGTCTCCGTGGCCCGCTACCACGACGTGCCAACGGTAGAAGCTGCAGTGGTTGAGTTCCACCCCCAGCTCTCCGCTTCACCGGTACCCGCAACTTCGAAGAGCGAGGGAAACCAGTATGCGGGCGGTGTGCACGCCTTTACCCCACCACGGTGACGCGCGACAAAGAGGGCAGGGGGCAAACGTGCCCGCTGCTTGGACTGCGGAGTGACGATGGAAGAGCTGGACCCGAAAATCCCGGCCCATCTGCGTATCTGAGAAGGGGTAGGGGTTCAAGGGTACTTTTCGAAGAAGAGCGGAGGCTGACGTTCTTGAGCATGGATAACGAGGTCTGTCTTGTCTGGTTGGCGGACGCGCTGCAACAACTACGCCAGGAAGAACGGACAAAGATTGTGGGCTACCTGGAAGCAGTTCTGGAAGAGGTCGTTCTCGAGGCAGAGATGGCCCCCAAGTAAGTCTACATCCAGCATTTTGTATGAACCGCCTATGGCGAGGTGCGATAGCGACTGTTCTGCCGATAGGGTTTCGGGGGCGCTCGCTACATGCGGTGGCGCCGTATACTGATGCGCGTGAGTGAGGCTTGAACAAGACCCAGCGACGCGCAATCCATGCACTCTTGACCCTAACCCGCACGCAATACCCTGCAATCGTAGGCAACACAGGGAACAGAAAATCCCTTAGAAATACCGAATCTGCAAACCCTAGCAACACCCAGCAACCCCTGAGCGCACACTCGTAATGAGCAGGCCAGCGGTTCGAGTCCGCTCGTCGGCTCTCCAAAAAATGCTGTTTTGCAGGTAAAACGTGAGATAAGACGGAGCAGCCGAGCCTCGCTTTACCGCAACCGTACTGCAACCCGTCAGCCGATGGCCTCATCGAGCCCGCCCACTGCGTCCCCTCCGGTACCGTCGAGGAGGTGAAAACAGGCGTCCATGGTCTGGCCGATGGACGAATGCCCCATCAGGCTCTGGACGGCCTTATAGTACTCACCTTTCGTGAGGAGCGCCGTGTAGCCGCACTCTAGCCCACGTGTACATCGATACGAACGGCAGCTCCTCTGAGCGCCTGTTCAAAGAAGGCCTCATAGGAGCGGGGGCGTGCGTGCACCACGACCATAACGCACACTTACCCCCGCGACTTCGAGCGCGCTAGGGAGGTGGCCGCAGAGCGGCGCGCAGGGCCGTGGGGTTCCTGCCTCAACGTCACCCAGTAGCTAGGCCATCCCTCGCAGTCATCCGCCCGGCGTCTTGAGGCCATCCATACGAGTCCGGTGATTAGCCGAACTCCTTATTACGCCGCTCCTCCTGCTGCTTGCGCCACCCGTACCTGGTCATGCCCCGCGGCTTGTACACATTCAGCACCAGGATCACCAGCAACACCACCGTGCCGCCAGCGGAGTGGACCAGTGTGCTCCCCAGGGCGCCGAGATCGTCACCGGACGTTGTCGGATCTGCTGCTATGTCTGCGAAGTGGCTGATCGTCTGCGTTTCCACCACCAAGACGACAGTGGCAATTATGGTCAGTAGGAGTGAGATCAGGACCCAATAGTGCCGGAACAAGCCCCACTTGGTCCCCACTGACATGACAAGCCCACTGAGCAGCGAGGCGAGCGCTAACGGGACGATGACATACCAGGCGATCACCTCCATCGCGAGATAGGCGGCGCGCAACGTCTGAGCATCCTGGCTGGTCGCAGCGGCAACGTCGAGAGCTATATAGCCAGCGACCGCGCCGATCCAGCCGACCGCGAGAGTGATATGCGCGGCGAGCGCGAACTTGCGCAGGCGGGATGTCATGATCATCCGCGGCCACCCTCCGGCGGTGCGTACTCTTCCATGATGCTAGAGGGCAGTACTCGCCCACCAGCGTCACCGGACGGTGTGTGGCGACCAGGGCCGTGCTCAACACTACCGATGAACGTCATGGTGACGACCAGCAGGACCACTACGGTGACGATGATCCCGAACACTTTCACCCAGCGTGGTATGCCAGGATAGGGAGGCCGGTTAGCCATGTGCATCTCCTCTTCTCGCGCGTGGTTGTCGAGGCTTTCATTCATGATGGCAACAGTTTATCGAGACAATATGTCGCTGTCAAACCAATATGTCTCGACATCGTCGTCATGTATACTAGGGTGGTGCCGAAGCTGTGGAACGAGACGATCGAGGCGCACCGCCGCGCGGTGCATGACGCGACCCTGGACACCACTGCGGCGCTGGTGGCCGAGCACGGGCTGCTGTCGGTGACGATGTCGCAGATCGC
>JACCSM010000018.1 GCA_013698525.1 Rubrobacteraceae bacterium | reverse complement strand
GGGGAACAGCAGCCCAAGGAACGCGAACAGGCCAGAGTGGGCGACCCACAGCCAGGAGGAGATCCAGGCCATCGCCTCGCCGCCAGGCAGCGACCCGGGCCGGGCGAGGAGCGAGTAGGCGGCGTACTCGCCGCAGAACAGGAGCACCGCCGCGACGAGGCCAAGGGCGCAGAAGAGCCACCCGATGGGATTGCGGGGAGGGAAGCGGTGGGCGACGATGGCCCCTACCGTGGAGAAGCCGACCGCGACCACGGCGTCCTCGACCCACTGCCCGAAGACGGGGACATCCGGATGGACCTCCCGGCTCGCGACCAACAGCAGAAGACCGAGCGCGGTGAGCGCTGAGGTCCCCCAAGAGCACGAGGCAGCAAGCGGATAAGCGGCACGGACACAGGACGAGAGAGAAAGGAACGAGACGATGACCATACAGACGAACACACGGGAACGGATCGGGACGATCGGGAAGATCAAGGCGCTGGCTGCCGGGCTGCTTGTGGCGGCGATGATGGCGGCGAGCATCATGGCCGACGCGCCCGCTCACGCCTCAACCACCTTCGTCGTCAACTCCCAAGACGATCAGGTGGACACGAACGAGTTTGACGGCGTCTGCGACGCTGATCTGGCGGCAGCGGGCAACCAATGCACGCTGAGGGCGGCCATACAGCAGGCCAACCGGACCTCCGGCGCGGACACCATCAACTTCAACATCCCCCAGGGCGGTATCTCCCTCTTCCTAACCACCCCCATGCCAGGCATCACTGACACGGTGACCATAGACGGATACACTCAACCCACCTCCTCCCGCAACACCCTGGCCACGGGCACCAACGCGGTGACCCGGGTCGAACTGTTCGGAAGCAATCTGTCCGGTGGGAATGGCCTGAGTATAGAAGCCAACAACTCAGTGATCCGGGGACTCACGATAGATGACTTCGGCAGCGACGGAATCGTGGTTAAGGGCAACGGCAACAGGATAGAGGGCAGCTTTATCGGCACCGAGCCGCAGGGTCCGGCCGACATGGGCAACGGCCAGAACGGGGTGGCTATTCTCAGCGGCTCCAACAACACCATCGGGGGCACCTCCCCCGCCGCCCGCAACAACATCTCCGCCAACGACACCAACGGCGTCCAGATCTCTGGAGGAGGGGCGGGCAACAAGGTGCTGGGCAACCTCATAGGCACCTTCAAGGACGGGACCAGCGTCCTGGGCAACTCCGGGTTCGGTGTACTCGTGATCGGTAGTACCAACAACGCGATCGGGGACGGCACGGCCGCCGGAGCCAACACTATAGCCTTCAACGGCCGCGATGGGGTTAGTATCCACGGGAACCAGGACACCGGCAACCGCATCTCCAGGAACTCCATCTTCTCAAACGCCGGGCTGGGCATAGAGTTGAATGGTGCCCCCAGCGCCAACAACGACCCCGGCGACGCGGACTTCGGGGCCAACAACCTCCAGAACTTCCCCGTCATAACATCAGCCAAGAACACCTCGACCACCACCATACAAGGCAAGCTGGGCAGCAAGCCCAACAAGACCTTCACCGTCCAGTTCTTCTCCAACTCCTCAGGCACCAACGAGGGCAGGAAGTTCATCGGCAGCAAGTCCGTTACAACAGACGCCTCAGGCAACGCCTCCTTCGCCTTCAAGAGCGCAAGTAAGGTCGCCACAGGACGCACCATAACCGCCACCGCCACGGACGCCTCGGGCAACACCTCCGAGTTCTCCGCGCCCAAGACGGTCGCGCTCTCAACCGGAAGCGCCCTCTCGCCGGAGACCACCAAGCTCTCCGGTCCCTCGGGCGTCACAAAGAACCCAACGGCCCACTTCAAGTTCACCTCCCCCCACCCCCAGGCTACCTTCGAGTGCAGCCTGGATGGGGGAGCCTACTACGAGGGCTCCTCCCCTGAGAACGTAAACCGCCTCTTGGATGGCAGGCACACCTTCATGGTTAGGGCGTTGGACTTGGAAGGTACCGCGGATCCGACCCCTGCGGAATGGGTATGGGCGGTAGAGAGGAATAAGTAGCCGACACAGCATGTAGATCTACAGGGCGGGGCTACGGTCCCGTCCCGTAGAGAAAGGCACCGAAGACGTCGGCTAGCGGGGAAGGTGGCCACTTCTCGAGACAAGCATCCCGTAGGACGGGATCTCACAGCGGATCATCGGGTCGGGGCTTCTAAGAGTCCCGGCCTACTTCGCGGCTACTTTCGCCAGGGCGCGCGAAAGGGCTCCTCTCTGCAATTAATCCTTTCTCGCGTCTGATACTTATGCGCCCATTCCGCTCAATGCATCGACTACCATTCGAGGATCCGGGCGAACGTCAACAGGTCCGTGAGGGTGAATGTGCCGGGCTGGGCGCCCGACGAGTGGGCTGCCAGCCTTCCTTGGCCAGGATGAAGCCCTCGCTGCGCCGGACCAGTCCGATCAACACCTCAGCGACAATCGTACTGCCCACTAGGCCAAGGCGTTGTCCCCTTCGAGAGAGTCCGCTTCGGCCAGAATGTAGTACCAGAGCGGCGTTTTCCTCTGCCTAATGCAATTCGCAGAGGTCTCGGCCTCCTGCGTTTCGCACATTCGGCTACAAGCGAGAGGCTACAGACGAAAACAACAAGCTGAAGTGCTGACTAGCTGAAGTGCGGACTGGCTGAAATGCTATTGAAGCAACTTCTTCAGGCTGTCTTCGAGGTACTCCGCGGTTACGCGGTCTTCCGGGGAGTAGGCGACGGCCTCCTTGCAGAGGTGGTAGAGGGCGAGGGTACGGGTCGGGGAGAGCCGCCTGCTCCCGGCATGCTCTAGAACGAGCCGCATCAGCTCCAGGGCGACCTCGGCCTCGCTCTTGCGCTGCTCCATACGGATGCCTCCCTCTAGACCGTTCTGTGCAGGGAATTATACTGGCGGAGCACACAGCTAGAGCAAGCGGCTAGAGCAAGTGGCTATGGTAGAATCGAGGGTGCTTTGATCCCCAATCCAAGCCCCAAGAGGGACCCAGAAACGCGGTCCTGCGGCATGCGAGAGGTGAGGGATGCCCGTGGGTGAGCCGAGCAGACCTTACGTCGTTTGTCCGGTCTGCGGCCACGTGTTCAGGGCCACCTACGCGAGCACCTACGTCACCGTTGGCAGGGAGGCCGACCTCTGCCCCATGATCCCTGGCCGTCCCTCGGACGGGGCGCGTTTGATCCGGAACGCCGTGACCATGTGCCCGGTGTGCTCGTTCGCAGCCGGCGAGGCCTTCGACGACCTCGACCTGACCTTCGACGAACGCTACGGTATCGAGGAACGTCTAAAGGAGGACGGCCTGCTCAAGGTCTTCCGCAAGGGCCAACCGCCGTGGCTCGGCTTCCACGCGGCCGAGGTCTGCGGCAAGGAGCGGAGCCTGAAATCCCGCGAGCTCGGCGACCTGTGCCTGCGCGCCTCCTGGGTCTGCCGCAAGGAGAAGGAGCGTCCCTTCGAGAGCACCTTCCAGCTGAGGTCCCTGCGTCACTTTATGCGCTCCCTGCAGGAGGACGACCTCATCGGGCGTGAGCTCTCCGTCACCACCTACCTCGTCGGGGAGCTCAACCGCCGCCTCGGCAACTACCGCGAAGCCCTCAACTGGTACGTAAACGCGGGCCGCACGACCGAAGGCGACCCCCGCGTAGCCTGGCTCGACCGCCTTATAGATAGGCAGAGCAAGCTCGCCAGGGAGCAGGCGGCGTAGTAGCAATTCAGCATGCCAGCACTTCAGTAGGGGCGTGAGGAGCGGAACTGCCGTACGTCAACGACGACGCTTACTTTGAGAGGACTCGTGTTTTGCTGGAGCGGGCTTACCTCGAGGCGGGTGATCCACGCGGAGAATCGGGGTTTGGTGGCGACGAGGCTCGCTGGGAGAGAGCCAGACGTCCCATCGTCTCGGCGATAGGCCGAGACGGTACCTTCCTCGACGTCGGATGCGCCAACGGGTTGTTGATGCAAAGCCTGGCCGCGTGGGCCGGGGAAGAAGGTTACAGGGTCGAACCATACGGCCTGGATCTCATCGGATCCCTGGCCGCGCTCGCCCGCCAGCGTCTGCCACATTGGGCAGACCGGGTCTTCATCGGGAACATCATGGACTGGCGAGTACCCTTTCAGTTCGACTTCGTCCGTACCGAGCTCGAGTACGCGCCTCAGCATCGAAGGCGTGAGATGGTAGAGCGTTTGTTGAGCGAGTATCTGTCGCCCGGAGGGCGTTGATCCTTTGCTCCTACGGCAGCTCTCGCCAACCCACGCCGAAGGCCGAGCCTGTCGGGGAGATACTGCGCGACTGGGGCTACGCAATCACCGGTGAATCCGAGGGGGTCGATACCAACGGCTGGGTCATGACCCGCATCGCGTGGACGGACTTACCTGATACCTGACACCTATTATTCGATCGTCTCTGACACGACCCGGTCCCCGGTCTCCTTGTCAGGTACCCAGTAGGAGATGCCGCCAATGTACTGTGGGGTACCGGGGTAGAGCTCGGCGTCTCCGACGCCGGAGAGCCGGGTG
>JACCSM010000004.1 GCA_013698525.1 Rubrobacteraceae bacterium | reverse complement strand
GTCACCGTGTAGGGCCCCCACAGGTAGTTCTCCCAGCGGCTCTGAGAGGCGAAGTTCAGGAGTGCGCCCAGCACCATGAGCGCTGCCAGGAACCAAGTGCCCCAGCGAAAGACCGTCGATGAGCCGTCACGTCCCCCGTAGCCTGCCCGACCGAGGACGATCAGCGGCACTATTACTCCATAGAAAATGGCCACAGCTCCGCTGGCCAGCCGCAGCGTCGTCGGGAGTTGGGCGGGCTGGCCGCCCCACGCCGCCTCGCCCCAGGGCGCACCCGCTGTCAGGGCGATCTGGAACATCACGACGCCCGCGAAGCCGACGGCCGTCGCCGCGGCGGCGCGGCGGGCGGTTCGGTCGGAAAAGGCGGGCACGTTCATCGGTTTCTCCTTTGCTGGTGCACCTTGAATGTGGACCGGTCATCACAGTGATGACCGGCCACCTGTCCATTTGGTTACTTTATGCTTTCGATAAACTTATCTCTCTCTCCTTGCCTCTCCCGTTCAGGTCTGTTGTGTCAGATTTATGGGTACGCTTATTCCACTGTTCGACGTTTACGCCTTTGATCAGAAGCCAGAAGATGAGTGCGACCTCTCCAATAAACGTAAAGTTGCTGACGGTCAGGGTAACGTCGGGGAAAAGCAAGAACAGGGTGAAATCCACCAGATAGCCCATGCCCGCGATGATCAACAAGATGCCTACAACTTTCGGTAGGAAACCGGATCTGCATATCAAGTAACCCATCGGAAAGAGCCAAAGGCCCCAGAATATATGGGCTATCGTGAACCCATGCTCGTATATGTCGAGGAACAACGATGCAAGGGCTTGCGACTGAGTCGGCGTTAGATTGTCAGCTCCCAGAGTCAACAAGGCAGCAAACTGGTTGAGTTCGTTGAGCATCCCGATGGCAAGCCCCACCATGATGAGTATGACCATGAGCGAGGCAATGCTCTTACTGACTGGTTCGAGCAATTTGTATAGAAGCACCGCCACGAAGACATTGACGGTAAAAGCGGCCAGGTTGCTCACGACACCGAGGCGGAATAGCGATTCGGAGGCCACGATATTGTTAGCCGTTGCGGCGGCGTCTCCCGGTACAATGATCATGGAAGGAACATATACCAAGCCGAAGGCGCTTAGCGCCGCAAGAGCTAGATACAGCAACCCCGCAAACCTTGCGGTCTTTTGAATAGAATTCATTTTCACACTCCTTTGTCCGACGTTGCCCTGTACCCTTCGTGGCCGGTCGTCACAGTGATGACCGGCCCTGTCCATCTGGTTATTTCATGCTTTTGACAAACTCTCCTTGTCTCTCTCTTTGTCTCTCTCCTTTGTATCTGCTTGGGCAGACTCGGTAACGAACGCAGATGGATTGAATCCTTTCACGATCAGCCACACCCCGATGAACACCTCCCACAGGCCGCCCGGGATCGCGTGGATCGTAAGCAGATCGAACCCCAGGACTTCCAACACGGACCCGCAGAGAATGGTTGCGTATCCAACGAGGCCCCAGACGGCCAAAAGCCGCGGAACCAACCTTGACTTGAAGAACGAGTAGCAAAGGATCAAACCGGATATCCCAAGAGTGGTCATGGCGATGTTGTAGGCATCAAGCTGCGCCTGCATGAACACGGTGCTCAGGGCTTGAAGGTAGGAGGCATCGGATGCTCCCGCATTCACATACTCGCTGCCTATGGGTATCTGGATAAGTACGAAGAGAACCATGATGGCGATAAAGATGGCGTCGACGATCCTGAAACCGAGGTAGCCGACGGCTATGCGCTCGCTGTTGTGTTGCTTCAGGACCGGGAACATCAGGATCCCGTGGGCGGCGCGTCGCCAACGACGGTCAGCAACCAGAGAACCGCGCCGATTGCCAGCAGCATGCTGCTCGCGGGAAGAGTGGCAAGATGATCCGGCGCAGTAAGAATAGATTGAATGAGTACGATCCCCCCAATGCCTACAACCATCCCCGCGAGGTACACCGCCCCCACGACTCTTGCGGTCGTTCTGTATGTATTCATTTTTCCTTCCCCGTTCATCGTTCGTTCTCCTCTCTCAACGTTGGTAGTCATCGTTCGTACTCCTCTCTCGATTGGCTGTTTGACCTCGGTCGTATTCGCCTAGGAGGGTTTGACGCGAACGGCCGAGATCAAGGGCATCCCCAAATCACGCACTTTCCTCAGGAACCCATGCAGCGCGGCCTGATCCACCACCGGCCCGGTCAAGAGCGTGTCGCCGTCGTCCTCCAGAATGATGGTCAGGCCCTCGAACCAGTCCGTCCACTGACAGCGGGTTGCGCAAAGATTGATCCTCGTGGAAACTTCTCAGTATGAGAGCGTATTCGACAGATCTCAGGCTGAAGGTGTTGGACGCCTCCGGACCGCGGCATGAACCGCAAGGAGGTGGCGCGGATCTTCGGAATCTCCCTTCCCTCGCTCAAGCGCTGGCTGAAGCGTCGAAGGGAGGTCGGGGACATCGCGCCAAGCCCCATACC
>JACCSM010000637.1 GCA_013698525.1 Rubrobacteraceae bacterium | reverse complement strand
CCACGCCGGAAGGACTCGCAGACGCACTGCGCCAGGCCGGGCAGGATACGAGCGTCGTCGCTGTAGTGCTAGAGGTCAACTCCCCTGGTGGCGGGGTGACGGCGAGCGACGAGATGCACCAGAGCATCCTGGATTTCAGGGAGAACACGGGTAAGCCGGTCGTCGTCTCAATGGGAGATACCGCAGCCTCGGGCGGCTACTACATCTCGACCGCAGCAGACCGCATCGTCGCCAACGAGACGACCCTGACCGGCTCATTGGGCGTCATATTCCAGCTCAACAATTTCGCAGAGGCCGCTGACAAGTACGGCATAAAGCAGGTGGTCATAAAGAGCGGCGAGTACAAGGACATGGGTAACGCCTTCCGCGAGATGAGGCCGGACGAGCGTGAGATCTTCCAGTCGATCGTGGACGAGTCATACTCCGAGTTCGTCGACGTGATCTCCGAGGGCCGCCGCATCCCGGAGGATAGGGTGCGTGAGATCGCCGACGGCCGCGTGTACTCCGGAAGCCAGGCTAGGGATCTCGGGCTCGTCGACTCCTTCGGAGACCTCGACGAGGCGTCCGCCACCGCAGGTACGCTCGCCGGGACGAAAGACACGACCGTGGTCCGCTACGTACAGGAGCCGACCCTTACCGAGACCCTGCTGGCGCGCCTGGTCCCGCAGGAGCCGCAAACCCAGCAGATCATGGAGGCCGCAGGGTTAGGTCTGGAACCGAAGCCTTACTACCTCTACCTGCCAGGATCCTGACTCTTTGCAAGCATTTCGACTGGTCAGCATTTCAGCTTTGTTGGAGAGCGGCTTGCGTTCGTTTTGCTCTGCGGTAGATAAGGTCCCGTATCTCTTGCCACGGAGCCTGGCTGCGCGCGTGGGAGTCTCGCTGGCTAGGCACTTGCTGAATTGCTGACATGCGCGGGTAGGGGAAGGGTCAACCCTTCCCCTACCCGCTGTAACGCTAAGGCATGTGGCGGACGCGCCTGGCGCCGGAGTATCCCTCGATGTACTTCATCTCGCTCTCGACCACTTTCCCGTAGTAAGACGAAGCATGCAGCACGTATCCGTTGCCACTGTACATCGCCACGTGGGTTATTCCGTTGTAAGGGCCGTTCTCCTTGAAGAAGACCAGGTCGCCACGCTTGAGGTCGGCCTCTGCTATCCACTTGCGGTTCCCGCCCCAATACTGTTCCTTCGGCTGGTCCGGCAGCTCAGTGCCGAAGTGGCTATAGACAAGCTTTGTAAAGCAAGAGCAGTCTTCCTTCTCGTAAGCCCAACAGGCATCGGGTGGAGAGTGGTAATAGGGGGTGCTGATGTGCGTCCTACCGTACCGTACTATGTCCCGACGCTCACTATTGGTGTTCGAGGCGCCGTAAACGTTCTTGCCGGAACCCGCGCCGCTGCCTTCGGCTGGCGCAAGGTCGTCGGGTGGCGGTGAGGCAGCGCCCCTGACGAGCGCGACAGCGTCGGCGATGACCTCGCCAGAGCCGTCCCCTGGGGAGACGCGCACGACGTGGCGGTCGCCGGCCTTCATCTCGTAGATGCCGAGCTTGACCCACATGCCCCCGTCCCTGGTCTGGTTCGCCTCTATCCACTTCGTGCCCATGGCGGTCTCCACGCCGAATCTCGCAGCGCTGCTGTTGCCTTTTCGGGCCGGCCACCAGGCGTAGAGGGCGTAGTCGCCGTCTGTGGGAGTCCTCAGCTTGAAGCGCACATCGCTTGTGGAGGCGCGCGCCGAGACGTAGTTGCCTCCATGGGCCCAAACGTCACTCCCACCCCCCTTCCACCCTGGTGCGTCGAAGCGCGAGGAGTGCGTGTTGTCCACGACCTGCGAGTAGTTGGGCAGTTTCTCCTCCTCCGCCATGTCGCGCGCGGCCGCGCGTCGCTCGGAGGGATTCGCCCCCGTGACCGTGCCTTGCGAGACCGAAAGCTGCGATGGGCTATCCGTAGTCTGTGCGCCAGCCGTAACAGACGCGATGGAGACTAAGAGTGTGGCCATAACAGCCACCGCTATGATCAAACCAAGCCGACGCATGAGGGCCCCCCTCCAGAGTTCGTACTTGCGTCCGCGACATTGTAACCGCATCGTGATGGAAAAACACTAATTTGGTAAAGAATTTTTCAGATTCTTTACTCGAGTGTTACATGTAGGCAAGATCCGCAAATGTAAGCGACGAAGGGCGGGGCACCGGATGGCACCCCGCCTTATCCGAAGGTCCGCGTCAGGCGCCGGACTCTACGGGGCGCTTGACGGCCTTCGACTCACCGGCAGGGTCGGAGAGCCAGCGCGTTATCTCCACCTTGTTCTCGGTAAAGAAGCGCACCCCGTCCTTGCCTGTGGCGTGCAGGTCCCCGTAGAAGGAGTTCTTCACCCCGTTGAAAGGGAAGGACGCCATCGGGGCTGCGACCCCGACGTTCACCCCGAGCATCCCTGCCTCTACCCTCTCCCTCCAGTGCCTTACGGCCGCCCCGTCTTCGGTATAGATAGAGCACGCGTTCCCGAAGGGCGAGCCGTTTGTGAACTCGATGGCCTCTTCGAGCGTGTCCACACGAACCACGGAGAGGACGGGACCGAAGATCTCCTCGCGGCCGACGCGCATCTCTGCCGTCACGCGATCGAGGAGCGTCGGACCCATAAAGAAACCCTCCTGAAGAGGCGCCTCCCTGCCGTCGAGTACGACCTCGGCCCCCTCTTCCTCTCCGAGGTCGACGTAGGAGCGAACCTTATCGCGGTGGGAGTCGCGGATGACGGGTGTGAGCTCGGAGCCTTCTTCCTTTCCTGGACCGACCTTCATCGAGGCGGCGGCCTCCTTGAGCCTTGCAACGAGATCGTCCGCGACCCCGCCTACAGCCACGAGCACGCTGCCTGCCAGGCACCGCTCGCCGGCGTTGCCGTAGGCCGAGGATATTATGTTCGGGACGGCCTTCTCCAGTACGGCGTCGGGCATGACGACCATCGAGTTCTTGGCCCCGGCGAGCGCCTGTACCCGCTTGCCGTGGGCACAACCGTGCGTGTAGACGTGCTCGGCCACGGGCTGGGAGCCAACGAAGGAGACGGCCTTTATATCGGGGTGCTCGAGGATTCCATCCACGGCCTCCCTCGCCCCGTTCACGATGGAGAAGACTCCATCGGGCAACCCCGCCTCGGAGAGGATCTCGCCCATCCTCACCGCGCACAGGGGCGTCCTCTCCGAAGGCTTGAGGATGTAGGCGTTGCCGGCCCCTATAGCCACGGGCATCGTCCACAGGGGCACCATGCAAGGGAAGTTGAACGGGGTTATGGCCGCAACCACCCCAAGGGGGTAGCGCCAGGAAGAGTTGTCGATGCCTTTCGCCACGTCCCTGAGAGTCTCGCCCATCATGAGAGTCGGCATCCCGCAGGCGAACTCGACGACCTCTATGCCGCGCCTGACCTCTCCTGCGGCGTCCGCGGCGTCCTTGCCGTTCTCGAGTGTGACGAGATCCCTCAACTCCTCGAAATGCTCCTCCAGGAGATCTTTGAAGGAGAAGAGGACCCTCGCCCGCTCGACGACCGGGGTGGCGGCCCAGGAGGCGAACGCTTCTTGGGCCTTCTTTACGGCGCGGTCGACGTCGTCTCTCGTCGAGAGGGGTGTCTGTGCTACGATCTCTCCGGTGGCCGGGTCGTAGACGGGTTCCGTGTCGCGTCCGTCTCTCTCCTCCCACCTTCCCCCTATAAGGTTCCTGACCTCCAGGCCTTTCTCGCTAGGTTGCATCTCGTCCCCCTTACTGGCCCTGTTTGCTGAATGCTTCGAGGTTCTTGCGGTAGTGGTCGAAGGGGGCGTTCATCAGGTTGGCGTAGGAGTTCATCGCCTCGCCAAGCATCGCCTGGAACGCTTCCATCTGTCTCTCCGAGCCCTCCATGAGGCTGCGGGCCACCTCCTGGCTACCCTGCATCCCCTCTCTTAGCTCGGAGGTAACGTCACCGAAGAAGCCCTGGACGAGGTTCGCGCTCTTCTCCTGGAGCGCCGTGTTACGCTCGATGACATCCCTGTACGCCTCGAGACTCTCGGCGAGGGCGCGGCTGGTACGCTCCTGCCTCTTGATCGCCTCTTCGACGGCGTTCGTGTGGCTCTTCATGGCCCTGGTCAGCGCCCGGTTGGCCTCAGTCTGGCTCTCCAGCACGCCGGTCACGCTCTCGACCCAGCCCTGGGCGAGCTGGACGTTCCTCTGTTGGGCGTCGACGGCGCTGCGAACCACCTCCCTGTAGGGCTCGCCGAACGCCTCCGTCAACCTCCGCGCCGCCTCGGGTCCGCCTTCTGACACTCGTTCCTCCTTCGACCGCTCTCCCCGGACATTCTACCCGTTCGGCTGCGCCGGATGCGGCCGGCCCTACACACCAGGTCAGGGACCTAGAGTACGGCGTCTCCTTATATCCTCCGGCGGTGGATCGTAACACCACCCTCCCTGGTCTCCCTGTCCCAGCGGTCCTCGGGGATGCGCTCTCCGGGCTGCGGCGCTGCCGCCTGCTCCCCTTCCCCGGTGAGACGGTTCTGGGCCTCCATCCTCTCGCCCGGTTCGGTGTCCACCCGGTCGTCGGGACCGAAGCGGCCTGGGTCGTCGGAAGGGTATGGATCACTGGGCGGCAGAAGAGGTTCGAGCCCGAAGTAAGTCCTTACCCTATCCTCGAGCTCGGGAGATACTGTCTCTTCGTTGCCGAAGTGCGGGGCGTGTTTGATCGTCTCCGCCTCAGCGGCGACCTCGATCAGGCGCCGCCTGTCGTTGACCCTGACGATCTCGGCCGGTACGAGCGTGGAGTTCGTCCCGAAGATACCCATCTCAACTCCGATGTAAGATACCGCATCCCGCTCGTCGAGGAAGACGTCGCCCACCTTGCCGACCCTCTCGTAGTGGGCGTCGTAGACGCTATACTCTTCGCCGCCGCTCTTTAGCCCAGCGAAGGGATCCTGACCGCTTTCTCTGTCCACAGCTCATCCTTTCGAGAAACAGTAGCCTTCACGTCGAGAGCCGACGCGCACGGCGCGTCTCCTCACTAATATTGACAGAGTAAGGTACTCCTCCGTTACACGCGTTGTCAGTATCACCGCACCACGCACGCCGTCCAGGTTGGAGTGTGAAGTCGGCGTGTACTTCTCGACGCCTGCGCCCTTACAGTCTCCTGGCGATCTCCTCGATATCCGCGGCACTCACGTTCGGGGCGTAGAGGGGAGGAGCCGGTTCGAGGTCGGGGACCTCGCCGCCCTCGGGTGGGCCATCCTTGACCTCTCGGTCGCTACCGTCGATGGCCGAGATGCCGTTCCAGATCTC
>JACCSM010000619.1 GCA_013698525.1 Rubrobacteraceae bacterium | reverse complement strand
CGAACGCAGTGTCTGTTAGTACCTCGCCTCCTGAGGCCTCCAAGCGCTCCACCAGCGCCGAGACCGTTCGTTCAGGGTCGAAGCGGGCGCCGAACGTGAGGGGATTCCCCGTCTCGCGCGCGAGGAGTTCGCCCCCTGCGCCCTCCAGCCAAGTCAGGCAGGACCCGAGGCGTTCGAGGACGAGCCTCTGGAGAGATGGGTCCCCGCCTGGCGCCTCCCCGCGGAAGGTCGGCAGGTCCGCGTACGACCACACGTAGCCGCTGGAGTAGATGAAGGAGCCGCCTGGGCTGTCACCCTTCTCCAGCAGGGTGACCTGCGCACCCAGTTCCGCGGCCCTCAGGGCGGCGGTGAGGCCCGCGAGCCCGCCGCCGGCGATGACGACGCGCACCGGCGGGTCCTCTAGGTCAGGGAGAACGTAGGCTTGTGCTCCACGTACTCCACGCTCACGCCCTCGGGACCCCGGACGAAGACAGCGAGGGTATTCGGACCGTCGACGAAGTTCTGGACCTCGAGTCCCCGCTCCTCGGCCTCCTTGCGGTGGTCCTCCGCCGAATCTACGAGGCAACCGACGTGGAAGAGCATGCCTCCACCGTTCTCGAGGGGCGCAGAGCTGCTGAGGCATATCAGGTAATCGCCCGCTTTCACGGTGGCAGCCTCGTCCCCCGTGGCGAAGCCCATCTCGACGAAAGTGCGCGCAGACTCCTCAGGTGATCCCGAGCGCAGGACGAAGCCTCCGAGGTCGTAGTCGGCGAACTCCCCTTCGCCAGGGACCAGGGCGAGGGGGAGCCCTTCAGGGCCAGTGAAGGAGTAACCTCCGTCGTGGGGTTCGGCGCCGGCGTCGCCGGGGAGTCTCGCTGCGGCGGCTTCTGGGTCGGCCACGCGTATGGTTATGCGTTCGATCTCCCCCGGGGAGGGTGTCGTACCTTGAGGGGTGTCGAAGAGGGTGAGCTTGCCTAGCCTGCCACCGGCCCCCACCAGGGTGTAACGTTCCGTGTGGTCCACGACGTGGAACCCGAGGTACGTGGTCAGGAACCCGGCAGCAGCGTCCCTATCGCTCATGTAGAGGGCTATATGATCCAGCTTCTGTACCTGCATGAGATCTCCTCGTCATGACGTTATCTTCCGAGAAGATAGCACGTGAAGTCGTCTCAGTCGCAACCTTGCTGCGGGCTGCACCGGCTGACGAAACGCGCGTTCCGTCACGGGAAAGCTTAGACTATGATCGTTGTTCTTCGATACGGAGGAGTCGCATTGGAACGCACGGTAATCCTCGGGGCGGCGCGGACGCCCTTCGGTAGGTTCGGCGGCGCACTGTCTCCCCTTAGCGCCCCAGAGCTCGGTGGGGCGGCGATCAGGGACGCCATAGACCGATCCGGCATCGAAGACGGAGACCTGCAGCACTCCATCTTCGGTATCGTGGTGCAGGCCGGGGTAGGCCAGATCCCATCCCGCCAGGCCAACTTTCACGCAGGATTCTCTTTCTCGCTGACAACAGAGACCCTCAACCAGGTGTGCGCCTCGGGCCTGAGGAGCGCGACGCTCGCTGAGTCCCTGATCCGCGCCGGCGACTACGATGTGATCCTGGCCGGCGGCATGGAGAGCATGTCGAACGTGCCCTATGTGTTGCCGAAAGCCCGCTGGGGTGCGCGCATGGGGGACATGCCAGCGCTCGACGCCATGATGCACGATGGCCTGCTCGACGCATTCGAGCACGTCAACATGATCCGTTTCGGCACCAAAGGCGCCAGGAAGTTCGATATCTCCCGCGAAGAGCAAGATGAGTGGGCGCTAAGGAGCCACAAACGCGCCGCCGCGGCGACCGACGAAGGGCGGCTTCCCGAAGAGATAGTCGGCGTCAAGGTTCCAGGCAAGAAGGGAGAGACGAACTACGTCGAGGCCGACGAGTCGATCCGGCGCGACACCACCATCGAGAAGCTCGCCGCGCTCGAGCCCATAGACGAGGGCGGCACCGTGACTGCTGGCAACGCCCCTGGCGTGACCGACGGCGCCTGCGCCCTCGCGCTCGCGGGCGAGAGCTTCGCCGAGAAGCGCGGCCTCGAACCGCTCGGTACCATCGTGGCGCACGCCAAGGTGGCCGAGGAGCCGCAGAACCTGTTGACCGTTCCCGGAAACGCCGGGAAGCTCGCGCTCGAAAAAGCCGGATGGGGATCGGATGACCTGGATCTCGTCGAGATAAACGAGGCCTTTGCCGGCGTCGCGATCCACTCCACACGCATACTCGGCGTCGACCCCGATATCGTCAACGTCAACGGAGGCGCCCTCGCGCTCGGTCATCCCATTGGCGCATCCGGCGCGCGTATCCTGACAACGCTCCTCT
>JACCSM010000577.1 GCA_013698525.1 Rubrobacteraceae bacterium | reverse complement strand
CGAAGGTGCCCCATCAGGGCCGAGTGACGAGGAGATGACACGCCGCTGGGCGAAGGACTGGAAGGCCTGTATCGCGCGGGTCGGTAGCTCGCGCCTGAGCTGCACCGCCATAAGGTCGCGCGAACGTACCCGCCCTTCACCTAGCGGTCCAGCCAGGGCATTCGCCGCTGCGACCGCGTCAGCGATGGCGAGGTTGATGCCGACACCGCCGACCGGAGACATCGCGTGCGCGGCGTCCCCGATGCACAGTAGCCCAGGCCTGTGCCAGCGCCGCAGCCGGTCAGCCTGCACGGAGAGAAGCTTTACAGCCTCCCAGTCTTGCAGCTCCCCTGTACGGTCTGCGAGATCGGGTATCGTCTCGCCAACGGACCGCCGGAATGCTGTGAGTCCGGCGTCGCGCACGTTCTGGTACTCACCTTTCCTTATGACGTAGGCGATCTGCCAGTATTCGCCACGGTTTATGACGACCATGAAACGTCCGCCGCCAGCGTACCCGAAGGTGTCCTCGGGATCTCCCTCCCGCCGCGAGAGCCTGAACCAGAGCACGTCGATGGGCGGGGAGGTCCTGACCATCTTCAGGCCGGCCTGTTCTCTGAAGGGAGAAGACCGTCCATCGGCGGCGACCGTGAGGAGCGCCCGCGCCTCGCGGGGACCGTCGGGCGTCTCGTAGCGCACGCCGCGTACGATCCCGCCCTCCAGGATCAACTCCTTCGCCTCTGCGTCCATCTCCAGGCTGAAGTTCGGGTAGCGCTTCGCCTCCCCTGTGACGTAGTCCAAAAAATCCCACTGGGGCATGAAGGTGATGTACGGGTAGCGCGTCTTCAGCCGGCTGAGATCCGCGACCGTGACTGTCCCTCCAGGGAGGCGGGCTTCGATCCTCGGGGCCTTCGTATGCTCGAGGTCGAGCAGCCCATCCGCGAGACCGAGCTCGTCCATTATCTCCATGGTCGAGGGGTGGAGTGTGTCCCCGCGGAAGTCCCGCAGGAAGTCCGCATGCTTCTCGAGCACGAGCACATCTACCCCCTCACGCGCCAGCATAAGCCCGAGCATCGCCCCTGCGGGGCCGCAGCCGATCACACAGCACGTCCCGCTCCGGAACTCTTCGGGCTTCTCGATCTTCATGGCACAGCCTCCTTCCAGCTGTCGTCAGGTGATCGCCTTCATGTAAAGGTCGACGATGTCTTCGATCTTCTCCCGTGCAGGAGGATGCGGCGGCCCTTCGGCGAGAAGGCCGTCGAGGACGGCGTAGGTGAGCATGGGCCCTACGAACATGCGTGCCGCCGTGTCCCCGTCTACGTCAGGACCGACCACCCCGCGCTCCCGGCTCTTCTCGATCAAGACGGCGAAGCTCCTCATAGCCCGCTCTGGCACTGTGGCGCGGTAGATCCCACCCAACTGCGGGAACCTGTGGGTGTCGGCAATGGTAGTCCTGAGCAGCGCCAGGTAGTCCGGTTGCATCATGGTCGCGACGATCTTCCGCGCGAGCTCCAGGAGATCCCGGCGCAACTCTTCTTTACTGCCGGGCGACATCTCCTCTATAGTCTCCAGAGCACGGGTCTGGGGATTCTCGATCGTCAGCTTGCGCATGACGTCGGCGAAGAGTTCCTCCTTGCTCGGGTAATAGACGTAGAGTGTCCTCTTGGAGACCTTCGCCTCCGCCGCGATGACGTCGGTGCTGGCAGCGGCGAAGCCGTCGCGCAGAAACACCCTCCGCGCGCCCGATAGGATCTGGTCCCGCTTCGCCGCCGCCCTCGGTCCAAGCTCCTCAGATGTCGCAACCAATGAGCACTCCTATCTAAGTAAACTAAACAGTACCGTTTATTATGGATTGGCATGCGAGGTTTGTCAAGCGTGGATGGTATGTCAGACGAGGATGAGGGCGAGCATGGCGGCCACGAGCGTACAGAGTACGTTGGTCAGCTCGTTACCGGCGCGGGGCGAGAGGGCCCCGATCAGGCTATCCGCCAGCGTTCCCAGGAACGCCGATATCGCGACGAGGAGCGCGGGCCAAGGCGCCGCGAGCATACCGAGGGCGAGTCCGAGGGCTGCGGTGAGACCAGCGGCTCCTACGCCGGCGATGGTGCCTGGTAGTGAGACGGCTCCGTCGGTGCCTGGCGGGACTTTTCGGAGCGTGGAGATCAGACGCGGCGTGCGGCTGAAGAGCTGGCCTATCTCGGACTCGGTCGTGTCTGCGAAGGCGGCGCCGATGGAGGCGACGAAAGCGGCGGTAAGGGGCTCAGACCCTGTCGCGGCGGCGAGGATGGCGCAGAAGGTGGCGACGGCGCAGTTGGCCAGGGCGTTGCGGGCGCCGCGGCGTCCGCCGTGTTCCTGGGCGGTGCAGGTGCGTTGCTTGCTACGGTAGCCGAGCCGGGTCAGGAGGGAGCCCCCGATCACGAACAGGGCGAGCACCGTGAAGCCGCCCGGTCCAAGGGAGGCGTAGATCGTGCTCCCGACGAGAAGCCCGCCCAGGGCGCCGCTGCGGCTGATCATCCCTACAGCGTAAGCGACGGCGGCGAAGGCCGCGGTGACCAGGATGGCGGTCAGGAGCTGGGAGGCCAAGGGGTCCCTACGGGGGTCCGAGCCGTTCGAGGAGGCGACGGGCGTAGCGCTCGCACTCCGCCGGGACGGCGTGCAGCAGGGCGGGTTCGACCATGCCGGCCTTCACGCCTGTCCCTGTCAGGCGCTGTACGCCCTGGTAGAGCAGAGATCCCGCCAGGGGACTCGGTCTGTCCGGAACGGCGACTATCACACCGTAGAGGTGCGGCGCGCCAGGGTCGCCGACCGCGCCGACGGCGTCGATGGCGT
>JACCSM010000576.1 GCA_013698525.1 Rubrobacteraceae bacterium | reverse complement strand
CTCGGCCTCGGTGTCGAGTACGCGTCGGATCTTGTCCGAGAGCATCGCGGCGGAGGTGTCTGCGTTCTTGATCGCGAAGGTCCCTCCGAACCCGCAGCACTCCTCAGCCTCCGAGAGCTCCACGAGGTCGATGCCCCGCACGTTCCTGAGCAGCTCGAGGGGAGCATCCCCGACCTTGAGCATTCTCATGGAGTGGCAGGTCGGGTGGTAGGTCACGCGATGCGGGTAGTAGGCACCGACGTCGGTGACCCCGAGCTTCTTGACCAGGAACTCGGAGAGCTCGAAGACTCTCGGGCCGAGCTCCTCGACCTTTTCGGCGAGACGCCCGTCTCCGGCGAAGTCGGCGGCCATCGGGTAGAGCTCGCGCACCATGCTGACGCACGAGCCAGAGGGCGCGACGACGGCCTCGTAACCGTCGAAGACCTCGACAAAGCGCCTCACGAGGGGTATTGCCTCGCGCTGGTAGCCCGTGTTGAAGTGCATCTGGCCGCAGCACGTCTGCGCGTAGGGGAAGTCTACCTCCACCCCGAGACGTTCGAGAACCTCGACGGTGGCACGGCCCGTCTCGGGGAAGAGCGTGTCGTTAAAGCAGGTTATAAAGAGCGCAACGCGCACCGCTATGTTCCCTTCTACGGGATAAGGAACTTCAGCACGTAAGCCTGAAGCGTAACCCAGACCGCCATCACGAGGGTGAGTGCGATGGACCACTTCAGGACCAGCCGCAACAGGTCGCCCTCCCTGCCTTGCAGGCCTGTGGCGCTCGTGCCGACGGCGAGGTTCTGCGGGCTGATCATCTTCCCTAGCACGCCACCGGAGGAGTTGGCGCCGACCGTAAGGTTCGGGCTGACCCCGATCTGCTGGGCCGTGACCTTCTGCAGGTTGGCGAACAGGGCGTTGGACGAGGTGTCCGAGCCGGTAAGCGCCACCCCCAGCCACCCGATAAACGAGGCGAAGAACGGAAACAGGACGCCGGTCGCGGCGAACGCGAGGCCCAGGGTGTAGGTCACGCCCGCGTAGTTCAGGAGGTACGCGAGCCCGAGGATCGAGGCTATCGTGAGGATGGCAGGCCAGAGTTGTTTGAGCGTCTGGCCGTAGATCCTCAAGGCCCGTCCCGGCCCAACCCTAAGGACGGCGAGGGCGATGAGGTCGGCGAGTAGGATGATCGAGCCCGCCGCCGAGAGCCAGTTGGTCGCGTAGGAGGCGGAGTAAGGGGCAGCTTCCGGTACTACCGGCGGTTGCTGTTCGACCTGCCCGTCGAGCCCCGGCCACGGCACGACCGGCAACCCGGTCGTCGGGTCTACGGCCGCCGAAGGGAAGTTCACAGCGGTCTGGATGCTGCCGACGGCGGCTTTGATCGGGGGCACCTGCACCAACAGGAACAGCGCGACGATGATGATGAACGGCGACCACGCGTAGAGCGTGCGCCCGATGGGTGGGGTCTCGTAGCTCTCGCGCTCATCCGCCGCCGGCTCGTTCTCGAAGTGCCACTCGCTCGAAGGGCGCCAGAACGAGAGCAGGCCGATCACCGCGACCACCGTGATCAGGGCCGCCAGCAGGTCAGCGAGCTCGGGGCCGAGGACGTTGGAGACCACGAACTGCGTCCCCGCGAAGGCGATGCCGCTAACCGCGATTACCGGCCACACCTCCAACATCCGCCGAAAGCCTGACATCACCGTGACGAGCATGCCAGGGATGATCAGAGCCAGAAGCGGCGTCTGGCGCCCGACCATCTGCGAGAGCTCCATGGTGTCCAACCCAGCCACGCTGGCCCCTGTCAGTATGGGTATGCCGAACCCGCCGAACGCGACCGGCGCCGTGTTCGCAAGCAGCGCCAACGCCGCCGCGTAGATGGCCTCGAAGCCGAGCCCGGCCATCAGGGAGGCCGTGATGGCGACCGGCGTCCCGAAGCCGGCCGTCGCCTCGAGGAGCGCCCCGAAGACGAAGGCGATAAGCACGACCTGTATCCGCCGGTCGTTGCTCACACCAGCGAGCGAGTCGCGGATGGTGTCGAAGAGGCCCGTGTCCACGATGAGGTTGTAGATAAAGATGGCGTTGATGACGATCCAGACGATGGGAAAGAGCCCGAAGCAGATCCCAAGGAGCGTCGCGTCGAGGGCGAGTCCTATCGGCATCTTGTAGACCAGCACCGAGATCACGAGCGCCACCGCCAGGGTGACAAGCGAGGCCCACTGCGCCGCGAGCCTGAGGCCGGCCAGCAGCACGAAGAGCACCAGGATGGGTATGGTCGCCACCACGGTCGAGAACACCAGGCTACCGGCTACCGGCTCGTAGACTTGTTCGTACATCAGATTCTCCTCCTTTGTAAGCTCTGCCGATGCCCTTTCCCGCGGTAGCGATGCAAGGAAGGCCCGCGATGCGCAAGCATGGCACCGTCCGAGATTCGGTGCAACCTCCCGCTCATCTTCCGGAGACCACCGCCACCCGCAGGTCGTTGACGTTGGTGCCCGTCGGCCCCGTGACGAGCAGTGCCCCGCCCGCCTCCAGAGCCGCGTAAGAGTCGTTGTCCGAGAGCGCCTCCGCAGGGTCCACGCCCCCCTCGCGCATGGCCTGCGCGGTCGCGCCGCTCACGATGCCACCCGCCGCGTCTGTGGGGCCGTCGTGGCCGTCGGTATCCGCCGAGAACGCCGCCCAGCCCTCGATCCCGTCGAGCTCCACCGCCATTGCCAGGGAGAACTCTTCGTTCGGACCGCCCGTACCGTCCCCTCGCACCACTACGGTTGCCTCGCCCCCGCTCACGATGGCGCACGGCGGCGCGACCGGGTTGCCGCTCGCGAGAACCTCCCTGACGATGGCCGCATACATCGAGGCCGCCCCGAGGGCGTCGCCTGTGAGGGTCGTGGTGAGCAGGAGCGGTGCGTACCCTAGCTCCCCAGCCTTCTCGGCCGCCGCCTCGGCCGCGTGCCGCCCGCCGCCGCAGATGAGGTTCACTACGTTCTCGAAGACGGGGTCGTCGAGACCGGGGTTCTCCTCCGCTCCCCGTAGGTGCTCCGCAACGCTCTCGGGCGGCTCGATGCCGTAGCGCCGCAGTACCGAGTGGGTGTCGTCCAGGGTCGTCGGGTCGGGAGCAGTGAGGCCGCTCGCGATGGAGGATGGCTCGTCGCCCACAACGTCGGAGAGGAGGAGTGCTGCGGTCGGGGCGGGGGAGGCCAGCCGCACGAGGCCGCCACCCTTCAGGACCGAGACGTGCTTCCTGACGGTGTTGATCTCCCCGATATCCGCCCCGCTCTTGAGGAGGTCGCCGGTAAGCCTTTTCAGGTCGGCCAGCTCGATAGGCGGCTCCGGGTCCGCCAGGAGCGCAGAGGCCCCGCCTGAGACCAGGGCGAGGAGCAGATCTTCCTCCCCGAGCGATTCCACTAGTTCCCGTACCTTCCGGGCTGCATCCACGCCGCGCTCGTCTGGCTCAGGGTGGGAGGAGAAGACGGTCTCGAGGTCCTCCGGACCCGGATCGTGGTCGTCCTTGGTTACGACGATGCCGCCGGAGATGTTGTCTCCGAGCACTTCCACCGCGGCCCGCGCCATCGCGCCCGCGGCCTTGCCTGCGGTGACGACGGAGACGCTTTCGGCCGCGAAGGTGCGACCGCCGGCAGAGATCGAGCTTCCTTCGAAGCCGAGCGAGCGGCGGACGGCGTCGGCCGGGTCGGCGGCGGCGAGGCCGGCGGCGAGGATTTCTCTCAGGTCGCTTTGCACGGGCACATTCTAATCTCTCTCGGGGACCCCGCCGACGATCTGGCCCGCGGTCTCCCGGCCGCCGTCGAGGATGGGCTCGTACTCGTTGATCTTGTCCAGCGAGAGGCCCATCGCGGCGTTGGTCTCGCGCTCGCACATGATCTCGACGAGCACAGGCACCCGACGCTCCTCGCTGGCCCTGACGGCCCAATCCAGCGCGTCCTGTATCTCCTCCGGTTTCTCTACGCGTCGTCCGGCCGCCCCCATTGCCTCCATCACCATCACGTTGTCTATGCCGTACTCGCTGCTCGGCCCCTCGTAGGCGAGGTCAACCGCGAAGTTCATGTCGTAGGGCAGTTCGCTCTGGCGGATAAGGCCCATGTACGCGTTGTTCAGCATGACCAGCACGTAGGGCACCCTGTACTGTACGGCGACCGCAACCTCCTCCATCAAGAACTGGAACGAGTAATCTCCCACGACCCCGACGACGAGGTTGTCCGGCCTGCCTAGCTTCGCCCCGATGCACGCGGGGACCTCCCATCCGAGCGGACCGGCCTGGCCGCAGCAGAGGTAGTGGCGCGGCTTGTAGGTCTTCTGGAACTGCCCCGACCAGATCTGGTA
>JACCSM010000490.1 GCA_013698525.1 Rubrobacteraceae bacterium | reverse complement strand
CTCGGATGGGCCGTAATAGTGCGTATCTTCCTCGTCCGAGGGATCCACCGGTGGCTGGTCTTTCCTGATGATCATCTCGACCCTCCCAAGGTATGGCGTGCCCGTCCCGGTTCTCGGATGCTTCTAGGCGGCTTCTCGACACTCGCAAGCCCCGAACGTCACGATACTCCAACTTCCGGGAATCTAAACAGGCGAAGTTCCGAGAAATCACCTTACCCGCAGTCGGTCGAACAGCGTCCGGCGCTCGACCCGAGCTGAGCCAACCGGTCCAGCGAAGCGGCTTCTGTCCCTAATGACCCCTTCGACGATCTACTCCACGTCGGTGCCAGCGTAGTCCGGGAAGGCGCGACGTATCTCGGTTACGTCGCGCTTGAACTCCTCGGCAGGCTCGGGAGCCATGAGATCATCCAGCGCGTCGAAGGAGCCTTCGCTAATCGCCTGCGCGACCCGGTTAGAGATCGCCTTGGTCTCTTCCGCCGACATCTTCGTCTCCTCCTGCCCGGCCCGCTTTCCCCGACGGACCACAAACATACGGTGCATATGCCACTCCAAGGTGTCCGGTGCACCCCGACGCTATGTCCCAACTCAGAGACCCGCGAGGAGGTGGAGGCGGGATGAGGAGATCGGGCTAGGGTCCTGCGGGGTCCGGCTCTCCTCCTGTCCTTACGCAGAATCGAATATCCGGTGCCCCTGGGGTGATGGAAGGGAAAGGGGATCCTGTGTTACCGTTTTCTGCCTAACGGCGACTCGTCCCGCGAGCCTCGTGAGATCGCGGAGAAGGCTGGTTCTCCCAACGCCGGCCGATCTCCTCCCAGCTGGGTGGAGGGCCCGGCAGTGGTGATCCAGACGGGACGCGAAGGGCATCCAGGAGTAGCACCAAGTACCGGTGACGAAGCTGGCGAGTCCGCTCCTCGTCTCCGATACGGACCGCGGCCAGTTGCTCGAAAAGTAGCGAGAGATCGTCCACCTCGACGTCGTGGCGGATGGCGCCCGCCGCCCTGGTGCTCTCGAACAGCCGCACGTTGAGTTCCTGCGCCTTACGACTGTCCCGGTACAGCTCCTCCGTGGGGGTGAAGGTTCCCGCCAGACGTAGCGTGAGTGAATGGGTGTCGGCGGCCACGATACGGTGCATGAAGCCTGCGAAGGCGGCCCAAGGGTCGCTTTGGTTGGCCAGCGCTGCCTCCGCCTCGGCGATGTATCGCCGCAGGCCCTCGGCGCAGAGCCGCCGAAGGAGCTCCTCCTTGCTGGGGTAGCGACGGTACAGGGCGCCGATCCCAACCCCGGCGCGTTCAGCCACCGCGGAGATGGGTGCATCCGGATCGGCGACGAACACCTCACGGGCGGCCTCCAGGATCAGCCGGTCGTTGCGCCGTGCCTCGGCTTGCCGACCGCTCAGGGGAGCAGGCGTCGTCTCAGAGGGCGTCTTCTTGTCCACAGATCCAGCATAACATATCTTGAACGGAATGATCTGTTCAAGTACACTAACGAAACGGAATAAAACGTTCCGTTATTGTACGAACTGCGTAGAGAGGAGTTCCCTGCATGAGCGACCCAAACCACGCCGACGCCGAGATTCGATCGTTTCGGATCGATGTTCCCGAGGCGGATCTCGACGATTTGGCCGACCGGCTGGCCCGTACCCGCTGGGCCAAAGAGCTGCCGTCCGAGTCACGCACGAGCGGGGGCCAAGGCGGCCTTGTCCCGCCGGGTTGAGAGTACGGCGTCCCGCTCGACTACGTGAAGAACCTAGTCGAGTACTGGCGGACCGGCTACGACTGCGACGACGATCGGTACGTGACTGAATGGCCGCCGACCCGCGTTTAGGTGGCGCACGGGCGGGGGAAGGCTCATGGTAGTGCGCCCACCACTTGTGAAGGAGAACCGTGAGAAGGAAAGTCGTAGTTCTGCTCGCAGCCGCTTTCGTCGGTTTGTCCGGCGCCTGGGCCTGCGGACAGGCGGTCGAAGACGAAGTGCGCCAGCGGGTAGAAGACAAGGTAGAGCAGGGCAAACAGCGGGCGAAGAAAGAGATCGAAAAGGGGCAGCAACGTCTAGAACAGGAAGGACGGAAAGCCAAGAAGAAGATAGAGCAAGAAGGGCAGAAGTTGAGAAAGCAAGCGGAAGATAAGGCAGGCACACGGCGCTAAGGACCCCCGCCTACCGCCCGATAACCTGGCGCCGATGGTAGCGTAGAATGTTCCCCAGCCAATCGGGAGGTGGCGATGGAACGAGAAGAGGCCGAGTTCAGGGCAGCAAACAAGCGGATTGTGACGATGGCCGAGGAGCTGCGCAAGGCGGAGTTGGTTCGCGACAGGCTCGAAGGGCTAGACCGGCTCATGGGATCCTACCCAGAAGGCCACGACATGCGGACACGCCTTGAGGCCCTCCATGTGGATCGGGCTCTGGAAGGGGTCAACGAAGACATCCGGCTTCTGACCGATGCCCTACAGCATCCGCGTGGTACCTGAGCGCCACCGGGGGTAGTTATGGTCGCACCACCGAAGATCCCGCGCAACGCTTACAAGGGCGCAGAGCGAAGGCCGGAGCCCCGTAGCGTGGGAACTCCGGCTCAGCCTGAGGTCTTAGAGGAGCTGTAGTACGAGCAACACCACCACGATTACCACCACAACGATTATCACCGTGCGGACCATCCCTCACCTCCTCCCCCGGACGGGTTCCCCCGCGAGGCATGATAACGGAAAGGCAGGAGCCCCGTAGGACCCCTGCCCAATAACAGTCTCTTCTACTTCAGACGGTTCTTGAGGGCGCTCTTGGCCTTGTCCACGCCGCTTTCTGAGTCTCTGGTGCCCTTGTCCTTCTTGTCACCGGATACCTTGTCCTTAGCGGCTTTCGTCGCCGTCTCTTTGACCTTCTTGCCTATGTCGGCCATGTTGATCACCCTTCTCTGAGGTGTGTGTATCTATTGGCGTCCTTACCTATCCGAGTATGCACCCAACCATCGATGCAGTTACCGGTCGATAGCCCGGCTGGCTAGACGGCGGAGACGTTATCAGCCTGCATGCCCTTCTTGCCTTGGCTCGCCTCGTAGGAGACCTTGGCGCCCTCATCGAGGCTCTTGAAGCCGTTGCCGACTATACCCGAATGGTGCACGAAAAGATCCTCGCCACCCTCGTCGGGGGTGATGAAGCCGTAGCCCTTCTCGTCGTTGAACCACTTTACCGTTCCTTGGGCCATATCTGGAGCCCGCCTTTCTCTCTTGGGGCTCCACCGCAATAAAAAAGCCGCTCCTCTCGTTGAGGGCGGCGCTTCGGTCACCATAAAACCCACATCTATCTACTGCACCCTTAGTATACCACGACTAGGGCCAGAGCCCGCCGACGCCGCCGAGATCAGAATCGTCGGAGGCCGTTGACATAGCGAGGCCCATTACACCGTCCGGAGGGTTCGCGCCGGGGTGTGGGAACGCATCGGTAGCTCGTAGACTACTCCGGAGCGGTCGTCGGTAACGAACGAAAAGGGGTGGCATATGATACGCGAGGTGATGTGGTCTGCGTGGGAGAAGCCGGGACTTGGGCACCTGCGTCTGGCGGTGCGCGAGAGCGGCGTCGTGGCTGACGGCATTACCCTGGGCGTGGCGGAAGGACGCCCGTTCCGTCTCGCCTACGAGGTTCGCTGCGACGCCTACTGGCGCGTGCGGGCCACGCGCGTGGGCATCCCGGGTCAGTCGCCGAAGGTCGAGCTGCTCTGCGACAGGGAGGGCAACTGGACGGGCCCCGATGGGCGGGTGGTGACGTACCTGGAGGGTTGCGGGTACGTGGACATCGCCGAGACGCCGTTCACGAACACCCTACCCATAAAGAGGCTCGGCCTCGGACCCGGAGCGTCCGCCGATATCTTCGTAGCCTACTTCGACGGGGCAGAGCTGCAACCGTGGCCGGAGCCGCAGCGCTACGCTTGCCTGGAGAAGGACGGCGGTGGCGGACTCTACCGCTTTGAAAGCCTCGATGGCGGGTTCACGGCCGACCTGCCGGTGGACTCAGACGGCCTGGTCCTCGACTACCCGAGGTTGTTCGAGAGGGTCATACCCTAGCCGCGACTTCGCAGATCCTCCAACGGGCGTTGGATAGCGGCGGACGCTGGAACGCAAACCAAGGCTTGTGCGAATGTCGAGAAGGGGACCAGTCGGAGAGCAGAGGCAGGAAAATATGCTACTAATAGAGCTGACTCGGTAGTGGTCTTCGGTGGCCTAGTGGCGAGCTTCCGAGAACCCGATACAGGCGAAGTTCGAAGTATGCACCTTCCACGCACTCGGATGAACAAGGGCAGGAGAAAGGGCCGGGGTTTCTACTGGCCCCGGCCCGATGATCCGCTGGGGTACCCCGTGCTACGGGGTACCCCTTCTAGGAAGATGCCACCCTCTTCGGAGCCGAGAACTCTGAGGTGTCCCCGGTTGCGGTACTGAATGCTGTGGCCGTTATCTCCTGACCCACCGCAACCGATGTTGCCGGGGAGAAGGTGAAGGTGCGAAGGCCGTCGGCGCTTGTTGTTATGCTCTTCTCTCCGATGAGCTTCTTGCCCTCGTTTGTGTCTTGAGGGTTTGAGAAGAACTCGATGGTGTAGGGCTGGTTGGGGATGCTGTCGAGCTTGCCGGCGATGGTGGTCTTGGCGGATACGGTCTTCGCAGAGGAGAGGACCGGCTTGTTCTGGAGGTTGTTTGGGCCCTCGTCGGCGTCGCCAGGGTCGTTGGGGGTGAAGACGTTAGTGGAGGAGCTCTCTCCCAGGCCCACCAGATCTATACCCAGCCCGACGTTAGAGAAGATGGAGTTGCGCGAGATCTCGTTGCCGGTGGAGCTGATACTGAAGACCTCGACCCCGTCGTCGCCGTTGAAGGCAATGGTGTTCGACCC
>JACCSM010000484.1 GCA_013698525.1 Rubrobacteraceae bacterium | reverse complement strand
GAATACAAGTGTGAGAACGGGCACGTCTTCGACGTGATGCAGAAGTTGGCCGAAGACCCCCTCGCGTCCTGCGTCCAGTGCGGCGCACCGGTCAGGAAAGTCCTCCAACCCGTCGGTATCTCGTTCTAGGGCTCGGGCTTCTATTCCACAGACTACAGCAAGAAGGGCCCGAAAGAGGCCGCACAGAAGGATACCTCCAAGAGCACCAACGGGGACAAGGGATCAGGCTCGGAAGACAAGAAGAGCAAAGAGCAGCCGGCCGAGTCCTCCACCAGCTCAGGAAAAAAGGACTGAAAACGTGGCGCGTGGTGCCGGCCTGCCACAGAGCCGAAGCCGCCAGGACGGGATCCTCAGACGGGCACTCCGTGCGGTGGTACTCGGGGTCACCTTCCTCTTCGTCGTCTCCGCCCTCGCCGTTTCCTGCGCCCTCGTCGTCTACACCGCCTGGCGCCACGACTTTCCCCACGGCCTCTTCGCCCTACTCTTCGCCGTCCTCAGCGCCCAGATAGCTCTCAACTGGTTTCTGTGGAAGGATGACGAAGAGTAAGCACGCCTCGCTTGTCAGCACTTCAGCCAGTCAGCATTTCAGCTTGTCAGCCACTTCAGTATTCGCGCGCGCGTCCTTGCTGACTGGCTGAAAAGCCGTCGAAGACGGCGTGCTGAATTGCTGACAAGCGCAGGCCGTAAGGCCGGAGCGTGCTGACAAGCTGGCGAAGCCAGCGTGCTGGCCAGCCTTCGGTTGGCCTGAAAAGTCCTGCAAAACATGCCTCAACTTGTGGTCGAGGGACTCTGGACAACGTGTGGTTGCGTGCCTTATAGTAGCCCGCGTCGGGTATCGACGGGGAGAACAGGCGGCAGGCGGCGCTCCTTTCGGGGCGTCGCCGAAACCCGGGAGTAGAGGGAGGAAGGTTGGCGGTTACGTCGGGCGGCGCTTTCGCGCACTTGCACTGTCACTCTGAGTATTCGATGCTCGACGGAGCGAGCCGCATCAAGGACCTCATCTCTTTTGCAAAGGACCAGGGGATGCCAGGGCTCGCGCTTACGGACCACGGTGTGATGTACGGCGCGGTCAAGTTCTACAAGGAGGCCAAAGACGCCGGTATAAAGCCCCTTGTGGGCTGCGAGGTCTACGTAACGGCCGACCGCAAGGACAGGAGCCGCGCCCCTTATTACCACCTCACCCTGATTGCCAGGACCGCCGAGGGCTACAGGAACCTCATGAAGCTCTCGACCTGCGGGTTTCTGGAGGGCTTCTACTACAAGCCTCGCGTCGACATGGAGATGCTGAGGAAGTACGGGCGTGGGATCGTCTGCCTTTCGGGCTGTCTTTCGGCGGAGGTGCCTACCAGGATACTCGAGGGGCGTCCCGATGAGGCGCGAAGGCTCTTGCTCGAGTATGCGGAGATCTTCGATGACGTATATCTGGAGATGCAGGACCACGGCATCGAGCAGCAGCGGCGCGTCAACGAGGGTTTGGTCAGGCTCCACAAAGAGACAGGCATTCCTCTCGTCGCCGCCAACGACTCGCACTACACCACGAGGAACGATGCCAGGATGCACGACGTGCTGCTTTGTATCGGGACAGGCAAGTTCTACAACGACCCCAAGCGGATGAAGTTCTCGGGCGAGGAGTTCTACGTCAAGACCGTAGATGAGATGGCAAGGATCTTCCCCGACCATCCCGAGGCGCTGGAGAACACCGTCAAAGTCGTCGAGAGTGTCGAGGACGTCGGGATCGAGCTAGGCAAGACGCGCCTGCCGAACTTCGCCAAGCCAGAAGGGTACACCGCCGACGAGTACCTCCGTGAGCAGTGCGAGCGGGGACTGGTGACGCGCTATGGTGGAAAGGCGACGAGCCGTGAGGTGCTCAGCAGGCTGGAGTTCGAGCTGGAGACTATCGAGAAGATGGGCTTCGCCGACTACTTCCTGATCGTCTGGGACTTCGTCAAGTACGCCAAAGACAGGAAGATCGCGGTCGGACCTGGCCGTGGCTCGGCGGCCGGCTCCATCGTCGCTTATGCGCTCGAGATCACGGACCTCGACCCTCTCGAATATTCTCTGCTCTTCGAGCGATTTCTGAACCCTGACCGCATCAACATGCCTGATGTGGACATCGACTTCTCGGTCTCGGGGCGGTCCGAGGTGATGCGCTACGTCACGGAAAAGTACGGTGGCATCGAGCACGTAGCCCAGATCATCACATTCGGGACCATCGGCGCGAAGGCGGCCATTAGGGACTCGGGGCGAATATACCAGTATCCTTACTCGGACACGGACAAGCTCGCCAAGTTCATCCCCGAGAAGCCCGTCGGGACAACGCTCAGGGACGTGCTGCGCCCAGAGAGCGGCTCCTACGTCGCAGGGGACAAACACCCCGGTCCTGCGCGCGAGATCATGCAGTTCGTACAGCAGGATGAGGCTGCAAAGCGGGTACTCGACACCGCCTTCGAGATAGAGGGGTTCGCCCGCCACGCGGGGACTCACGCCGCCGGCGTCGTCATCTCGGAGGAGCCGCTCACAGACATAGTGCCGCTGCAGCGCGTCGCCAGGGACGAGGGGTCCGTTATGGTCCAGCATCCCATGTCCGACGTGGAAGCGTTGGGATTGCTCAAGGTGGATTTCCTCGGCTTGAGGAACCTGGATGTGATCGAAGAGACCCTGGAGACGATCCGGCGCGGCGGCGGTGAGGAGCCTGACATACGTTCGATCCCCCTGGACGACGAGAAGACCTTGAAGATCTTCGCCAGGGGAGACACTTTCGGGGTCTTCCAGTTCGAGTCGAGCGGGATGCAGCGGATGCTCCAGGAGGTCAGGCCCGACCGCTTCGACGACCTGGTCGCACTG
>JACCSM010000482.1 GCA_013698525.1 Rubrobacteraceae bacterium | reverse complement strand
ATGCGATGCGGGAGCATCCCTTTATGGTCGCAGGCACGGGAAGGCTCGACACTGACCTCATGGACTCGACGAACCTCCTCGTCAAGGGCGGGGCCGAGGCCGTGCTCGCGGTCGGAAGCCAGGACGGTTGGGGCATAGTGCTGAAGATCTCCGACGGAGCGGTCAGGGCCGTACGTCCTGCGGCTCTCGCCGTGCTAGGCGGCATGGGCGTCGAGGTGCCCGAGGCGGTCTCCAACGTGCGCGGCCTGCACGGTGAGACTGTCGGTGAGATCGGGCCCTTGATCCAGGCTCCCGGATGGACGGCATAGACTACGCAGGGCCCGACTGGCTGTGGCCTTCAGGATAGGACCAGGGCGCCCGTACCATACGCCATGAAGCTGACGACCGAGATCCTCGAAGCGTGTTATAGGGCTGGTGCGTTCCCGATGGCTGATTCTTGCGGGCGCATCGAGTTCTACCGCTCGGACCCTCGAAGTGTGCTCGAGTTCGAAGATCTGCACGTCCCCCGCTCGCTCGGGCGTGTGATCCGCAAACAGACCTACGAAGTGCGCGTGGACGAGGACTTCGTAGGCGTTATACGGGCGTGCGCCGAGAGGGAGGAGACCTGGATCAACTCGGAGATAGTCGACGCTTACGTCTGGCTGCACCGTGCTGGTAAGGCCCACAGCGTCGAGGCGTACGCCGACGGCGAGCTCGTCGGAGGACTCTACGGCGTCTCTCTGGGTGCGGCTTTCATGGGCGAGTCGATGTTCACCCGCATGAGGGACGCCTCCAAAGTCTGCTTCGTCTACCTGGTAGGGCGTTTGAGGGAGCGTGGTTACGAGCTTCTCGACTGCCAGATCCAGAACCCACACCTTGCCAGGCTGGGGGCGCGTGAGATCCCCGAGATCCAGTACCTGCGGCGTTTGCAACACGCACTGAGCCTTGACCGCTCCTTTGTATAGAGGGACGATCCTTTCGGATCGTCTGTTGCCGCGTGGTAAGCTAGCCCGATGGACATAACACACATCAACATCGATCGGCGGCCCGAACTGGAGCGGCCTGTACTCATCGCCGGCTTCACGGGCTGGAACGACGCCGCCGACGCGGCGAGCGTCGCTGTCGGGGCCCTGGCGAGCTCGTGGGAGGCGCGGCGTTTCGGCGGCTTTGACGGCGAAGAGTTCTTCGACTTTCAGACTACGCGGCCCCAGGTCAAGCTGGTCGACGGCGTGACGCGCGAGATCGAATGGCCCGAGAATCTGCTCTCAGCGACCGAACCAATGCTGGAAGCCGCCGGTGGCCGTGGAGCCATCTTGCTAACGGGACCGGAGCCGAACTTCCGGTGGCGCGCTTTCTCTACGGCGGTCGTAGAGCTGGCCAAGGCGTTGAACGTAGAGCTTGTGGTTACGATGGGCGCCCTGCTCGCGGACGTGCCGCATTCGCGTCCCGTCTCGGTCGCCGCCAACTCCCAGGACACCACATTGGTCGAGTCTCTGGGTCTCTCAGCCTCGCGCTACGAGGGGCCGACGGGCATCACCGGCGTACTGCACCGCGCGTGCGCCGACGGGGGCCTGCCCTCGGTGAGCTTCTGGGCCTCGGTCCCGCACTACCTGCCAGCCGTCCCTTCCGCCCCCGCGGCCCTCGCCCTGCTGGACAAGCTCTCGGGCCTGCTCGGCATGAAGGTGGATACCTCCGACCTCGAAAGCACGGCCGAGACCTACCAGGAACAGGTCTCGGTGGCCGTCTCCCAGGACTCGGACCTCTCCTCCTACGTCAGGATGCTTGAAGAACGCTTCGACTCCGAGGCAGATCAGGGTCCGCGCAACCTGCCATCGGGCGACGAACTCGCCCAGGAACTCGAAGGATTCCTCCGCGAACAACGCCACGACGAGGAATAGCATTTCAGCCAGTCAGCACACTCAGGCCTTTTGGCCTTCGCTTGTCAGCACTTCAGCTTGTCAGCTTGCGCGAGCCCTTGCTGACTAGCTAATAGCAAGCACGAAGATTATGATGCTCGCGAGTCCGAGCAGTCCCTGTATGACGGCTGAGGCCAGGTAGCCGACGAGGACGCCGCCCGCCGCCCGTGAGGCGCGACGCCAGTCGGTCTCTGCGGGATCCTGTTCTTCCGGGTCGCCGCGCCTTTCGCGCCTCAGGTACTCGCCGATGAAGACGCCTGCTATAGTGCCGAGGATGAGGCCGAAAAGGGAGCCTATGCCGAGGAAGAGGAGTCCGATCAGGGCGCCTGCGATGCCGCCTACGGCCCCGCCTACGGTACCCCAGTTGCTCGCCCCGAAACGGCGGGCGCCGTATGAGGTGGCTACGAAGTCAGCGACGAAGGCAATCGCGGCGAAGATGAAGAGGACTACTAGGATCACGACCCCG
>JACCSM010000452.1 GCA_013698525.1 Rubrobacteraceae bacterium | reverse complement strand
CCACGCCATAGAGACGGTCATGATCCCCGAGAAGGCCAGGCGCACGGTATGCATCTCTACGCAGGTCGGATGCCCGATGGGCTGCACGTTCTGCGCGACGGGTCTGCTTGGGATCAAGAGGAACCTGAAGGCGCGTGAGATCGCCGAGCAGGTCTTCGTCTGCGCCCGAGATATCGCACCGGAGAGGGTGACAAACGTCGTGGTGATGGGCATGGGCGAGCCGATGCTCAACTACGACGCGACGCTCGGGGCGCTCAGGGTACTCAATGACCCTGGCGGTTTCGGGCTTGCGGCGAGGCACATCGCGGTCTCGACGAGTGGGTTGGTGGAGAAGATCCGGCGCTTCGCAGACGAGCCGGAGCAATTCCACCTGGCGATCTCACTCCACACCCCCTTCGAGGATGAGCGGCGTGAGATCATGCCCGTAGCGGCCCGCCATACCATCCCCGAGCTTGTGGATGCGGCCCGCTACTTCGTAACACGGACGCGTCGCAAGCTCTTCTTCGAGTACACCTTGCTCGCCGGCGTCAACGACCAGCCGCGCCACGTCGAGGCCCTGACGGAGCTCCTCGACCACCCCCTCTACCACCTGAACCTGCTCCGCTTCAACTGGACGGATACGGGCTTTTCGGCCACCTCGAAAGCGGACGCCAAAAGCTTCCTCAAGTACGCTAGAGAGCTCGGCCTCTCGGCGACGCTTCGTCCTAGCCGGGGCCAGGACATAGATGCCGCCTGCGGCCAGCTCGCGGCGAAGGACCTGCGCGGACGTCCCCCTGTTCCCATGGCCTAGCTCTTGAAGGGCGAACCAGCAGAGAGGCTCGACCCGCGGGCGATCACGTTGTGGAGGATCGCGGGCACTCTCAACATGCTACCGCTCCTGGTCGGAGCCTGTTTCGTCGGCTGGGCGCTGTTGCGCTTTGGGGAGGGGTCCTTCTTCTTCGGGGTTTTGCCCGTGCTCGCTGTCGTTGTACTGGCCGGCGTGGTCGTTGGGGTGGCGCCTGGGATGCGGTGGAGGAGGTGGCGCTACGAGATTCGGCCCGACGAGGTGGACTTGCAGCGTGGGATCCTCTGGATCAGCCGCACGCTCGTGCCGCTGGCCCGCATCCAACATGTGGATACCAGGCAAGGGCCGCTGCAGCGCCGGTTCGGGCTCTCGACCGTGATCTTTTACACCGCGGCTGGGCCGAACCAGATCCCCGAGCTCTCGACCCCCGTCGCCGCCGAGGCGCGGGACCGCATCGCCGAACTGACCAGGGAGCAGGATGAACTCTGAGAAGCATCTCCACCCTGTCGGCATGCTCGTCGGGGCTATTAGGACGTTGCGGCGTTGGATCAGCGGGCTCGTCCTCCCAGGCGTATTCCTACTGGTGAGCCAGGGGTTCAGCCTGTGGACGGTGACACTTTTCCTGCTCGGCATCCTCGCCGTTGCCGTGCTGGCTGCGCTCTGGGGTTTTCTCTCCTGGCGGGCGACGACCTACGCGGTCACCGGCAACTCCTTCCGGTTGCGCCAGGGCGTTTTCCAGAAGAGCGAACGGACGATACCGCTGGAGCACGTACAGTCCGTGGATACCGTACAAGGGATCATCCAGCGCGCTTTCGGCGTCGTCGAGGTGCGGATCGAGACGGCTGGCGGAGGCGTGAGCGAGCCTGACGCCTCGCTCTCTGCGCTGGACCGGGATGCGGTACAGACGCTGCGGCGTGAGATCGAAGGCCCACAAATAGAGAGGTCAGAGGAGACTACGGGTCCAACGGTACTCCGACGGCTCTCGACACGCGAGTTGCTGGTCGCCGGTGCCACGAGCGGCCAGATCGGGGTCGCTTTCTCCCTGATCGCCGTCGGCTCTCAGTTCCTGGACGACTTCCTATCCGAGAGTTTCGTCCGGCGCCTCCTCGAGACCCTAGCGCCGAACTGGCTAATGGTGGTCCTGATCCTGGTGCCCGCTGCCGTGCTCCTGGCCTGGCTTCTGGCGATAGCCGGGACGGTTCTTGCCTACACCGGTTTCACGCTCTCCCGCGAGGGGGACTTCCTGTACATCAAGCGCGGCCTTCTGGAGCGTCGCGAGGCGACCATACCGCTCGCCCGCATACAGGCCGTCCGGATCTCTGAGGGTGTATTGCGCCAGCCTTTCGGCCTCGCCTCCCTGCGGGTCGAGAGCGCCGGCTACGGCGAGGACGCGGGCGTCTCGACCACGCTCTTTCCTCTCTTGCCCAGCGACGAGGTAGGGGAGTTCCTTGCCGTTGCAGCCCCCGAGTTCGCCGTCGTTCCAACCTTGAAGCCGCTCCCGCGCCGCGCCCTCCGACGCTACGTCATCAGGGCCACGTTCGTGTACCTGATCATCGCCTTCGCCGCCGCGCCTGTCTCCTTCCTCGTACTCCAGTCCGCTCTAGGTCTCCTCGCGCTCTTCCTGATACTACCCGCCGCCACGTACGGATGGCTTTGTTACCGGGATGCCGGCTGGGCTCTCGAAGAGGATCGGCTGGTCGTGCGCTACCGGAGCCTGGGCCGCAAGACCGCCGTCGCTCCCCGGCGCCGGCTTCAGTCGCGCGGCGTGATACGTAGCCCGTTCCAGCGGCGTGCGCGGCTCGCTACGTTTCTTGCCGAGGTCGCCTCCGGATCGGGCGGATCTGCCTTGCGGGTCAGGGACCTCGACGCGGTAGCGGCCGAGACGTTGGCGGGGGAGCTGGGACCGAAAGTACGTCTCGAAGGAGCGTAAGGTTACGTACCACCGGCGGCGCCTGCGATGGCATCAGGCGCCGGCATCATTGAGGTGTTCACATGACTGACGGTGCTCTTGCCTTCTTCGTCTTCTTCGAGCATCCAGACCTCGTCTACGAGGGCCGATTCCTGAACTTCAGCGACGTGGGAGATTATGAAGATCTGGCCGAACGAGCGCTTGAGACGCTCGAGCGCGAGTAGCACGTTGTTGCGCCGTCCGGCGTCGAGGCTCCCGAAGACCTCGTCGAGGACGAGGAAGCCCAGGGTGTTGCCGCCTCGGGAGGCCACGATCCTCGAGAGCGCCACCCTCGCGGAGAGGCTGGCGACATCTG
>JACCSM010000450.1 GCA_013698525.1 Rubrobacteraceae bacterium | reverse complement strand
CGTCCTGGGAGAGAACGCTCCGGGGATGACGCAGGCGTGAGGGGAGCAGATCTAAGCGAGGAGGCTCGGCTATGCAACGCCTTACGGACGGACGCTGGGCGAGCAAGACGCCCGGGACGACGATGGACCGCTCCTCTAGTGGGTCCCGTTTCTATTCACCCAACCTCGTAGAAGGAAGATTCTCCGAAGTTCATCCTTCCGGAAGGTAAAGCGGGAAGCCAAGGTCCAGAGCTCATACCACCCTTGTAATCTTCATGTCATGGTCTAGGATATAAGAAGCACGCGAGATGAGTGAGATCGCGTTGAAGGTCTAGGACCGCTACCTGCCTTCCCACTAGACCTGGGTTAGCTTCCCACCCTACTACCTGCCGCCGGGCAGGAACGCCCTGCCGAAAAAACGGCGGGAGAAAGGTAAAAAGCCTATGGTGCAGATCGTCGAACGCGTCCAAGCGCATTACGAGAGCCGCGAAATGCCGTTCGCTACTGTCTATGAGTGGCATCCAGCCGCAGTAGCCCTCGAGTGCGACTGTGACGAGAAGGTGACCCTTAGCGCTACAAGCACCACAACCACCTGTAGTGGGTGCGGCGCCGACCTCGGCACCTTCGTCCACGAGATCAGAGAGCGCGAAGGCCGTCTGCCGGACAAGCTTACCCACCCCTGGTTCTATGATGCCAGAGAGCGGGCACAACAACACGAGCATAATGAGGCCGCTTATCTTGAAGGCTCGCGCTGGCGCTACAACGATATTACGGCGGCCAGCAACGAAGAGTAAACCGAAGGAGAAGAACTCTCATGCGACCCGAACAAACCGCCAACGAGATGGCGCAGGAGGCACTCTCGAGGCAGGCGAAGGCCCTAGCCCAGCGAACTGGAGAACCGCTCCTCGAGGCGCTGGAGGCCGTCCTTGAGACCCCAGCCGGGCGCCAGCTTGAAGGGTTGAGAAGTGGTCCTCACCGAGACGAGGAGATGCGCTACTGGCAGGCAAATCTCTTGTTTGAGCGCGTGAGTGAGCAGGCTGGGCATCCTCCTGTACATCCTGTATAGAAGTAAGGTCTAGGCGTCTACGCGTCTCTATTCACCGGAGTGCGTGGAAGGGGAATTCTCGGAAGGTCGTATTCGGCATCCTGCATAAATTGTCCTGTTAGATCGAGGTTGGATACCATTGCCTCCTCTTAGGTATGTAACTCAACACTACCGATGGTAGTGCTGAATAGGTTTTCGCAATGGTGAATATCGTCTCCCGCGCGGCAGGCCGACGTTTCACTTTCCTCTTATCCGACACGCAAGAACGACCACGAAGCCTAGTGTTGAGCTACCGCTCATCGCGAGAAGCTGCGTGGCGCTCGTCTAGACACGCATGTAACAGCTTGGCCCGTGAGCGCACAGAGCCCTTAGTGTTAACACCGGAATAGTTTTTCTTATCTTTTCCGGTACCCGAACGAATCGGCACCCCTTACCGTGGTGGCATGGGAGAGAACAGGCGCACCACCTACAGGATCTCTGAGGCGGCCCGCGAGCTCGGCATCTCCGCCGAGTGGCTGAGGGTGGGGGAGAGGAGGGGCTTCTTCCCTCCGGCCCTCAGGGACCGAAACGGCCACCGCTACTACACCCAGGAAGACATAGAGCGCATGCGCGGCAGGTCAAGTCGCCAAAGCCGACGGCGCCGTCCGGGGCCCGAGCGTGGGTGAGACGGCCCACGCCCAAGCCTCCCTGAAAGTCCGCATCGGGCGGCTTTTCCTGTGGGAGGAGGCCGCCGTCCGCGAGCGAGACTGGTCGACGGCTAGGAGGGCCGTCCTGGAGCGCACCGCGCTGCAAGAATACTGGCACCATCTCGCCGCGAGTAGGTGGTCGAGCGATCGTGGGTAAAGCGTCCTCCGGAGCCCATCGCACGGACCCCTACCCCGAAACAGGTCCTCCGGGCGGCGTTCAAGGGGGCGAGGCGCTGGGCTGATAATGTTCGCGCCGTGGCGGAGGCACGAAGCCGCGAAGCTTGGGAGGTTTGCCAGGAGCTGGATCCGCGGCTCACGACGCGTCCTGTTTCCTAGAGTCGTTCGAGGGCCTGTTGTAGGTCGGAGATCACATCTTCGGCGTGCTCGATACCTACCGAGAGGCGCACTAGGTTCTCCCCGACCCCGAGCCGCTTGCGGCGCGACGGCGAGAGCTCACGGTGCGAGGAGGTGGCGGGATGGATGGCGAGCGTATAGATGTCACCTAGAGACGGGGCCTTGACGCAAAGCTCCAGCGCGTTGAGGAAGGCGAAGGCCGCATCACGGCCCTCCGCAGCGAGCTCGAAAGAGACGAGGCCCCCGGTATCCGAGAGCACCCGCCCGGCGGTCTCGTGATCGGGGTGTGCTCTGAGGGAAGGATGGTTGACCTTCGCCACCTTCTGATGGGCGGCGAGGCTGGACGCTATCTCGCGCGCGTTCTCGCACTGGCGGCCCATCCGCAAGGGCAGCGTCTTGAGGCCGCGGTGCGCTAGCCACGCCTCGAAAGGGCCGAGCACGCCCCCGACGAGCTTGCGTAGTTGCTCTACGGCGGCTGCATAAGGCGCACCCGCAGCGACCACGCCGGCCGTCAGGTCGCCGTGTCCGGATATGTACTTGGTCGCGCTGTGGACGACTATGTCCGCACCGAGCTCGAGGGGCCGTTGGAGATAGGGGGTGCCGAAAGTGTTGTCGACGATCAGGGCGGCCCCAGCGGCGCGGGTTATCTTGGAGATCTCCGGTATGTCGGCGACGCGCAGGAGCGGGTTCGAGATGGACTCGACGACGACGGCGCGGGGCTCTAGCGCGGCGACCTTCTTCTCCACCGCCCCGAGGTCGTAGGCGTCCACGAAGCGGGTCTCGACGCCGCTCGCGCCGAAGACCTGGACGAGCAGCGTCGACGTCGAGCCGTAGAGCTGTTCGGCCGCAAGGACCGTAGACCCGCCCGTCAGCTCCGCCGCCGCGAGCGCTGCGTGGGTGGCCGCCATCCCCGAGGCAAAGGCGAAAGCCCTGATCCCGGCTCCTGTCTCAGGGGACTCCAGCGAAACGAGCGCCTCCTCGAAGGCACGGACGGTAGGGTTGTCGTAGCGGGCGTAGCTGTAGCCCTGCTCCTCTCCGCCGAGCACGCGGTCCGTCGTCTCTATGTTCGGGTGGGAGAAGGTGGTCGAAGCGTAGATCGGGGTCGAGATCGGGTAGAAGATCCCGTCCCGGCCCTCCTTTGCGCCCGCCCTGTGCTCTCCAGAGTGCACGGCGCGGGTCTCGAAACGTCTAGGCTTGCCCATGGTGGCCTATACTAACCTACCCTGGCGCGCTGTTAAGAGTGCGAGCAGCCGTTTAGCTCGTAAAGGCGCGTATGTGCTCGGCCACGTCGGGTAGGACTCGACCAGCGCCCATCGTCTCCTCCGACATGACACACCAGGAGCAGATCCGCGCAGCTTCAGGAAGTCTACCCAGGACGGGCGTATGGCCGGCCGAAAGATCGCTCCCCGGCGTGTTGTGCAAGCGGAGGGGGATCCTCTACTTCGCCGGGGAGCCTGCGCGCATTATCGGACCAGATACGTTAAGAGATGGTAACGTGCGTGTACCGATTTGGTTACGACGCGGCCCATTCTATAGACTCGCCGACCTCCGGCGCCCGGCAGGCCGCACCGTCCCAAATCGAACCTATTCGTTCAGCTGTATCAGTGCGAGCCTGAGGTCTTCTGCCATCCCGCTGTGGCCGTGTTTCTCGGACTGGGAGATCCCTTTCTCATAAGCGCCACGCGCCTCATCTTTGCGTCCGAGAGTGGAGAGTACATTGCCAAGTCGCGCGTAAGCGTTTCCTTCGTCGTCGTAGATGGCTACGTAGCGCTCCAGAACCGCCGCCTCGTCTTCGCTACGTCCGGCCTTCTCGTACTCGTTGGCCAGGGCCAGCAACCCCGTCGGATTGTCGGGATTGTCGGCCAGCATCCGCTCGAAATAATCTATCCTGTCTTCCATGGAAATCCTCCCTTCAGCCATCGTACAGGCCAGTATATAAGCACTTCAGCCAGTCAGCACATCTAGCCACCGGACAGTTTGAGAAAAATGGTTGATCGGCTTCTCTCACTCCTGGGTAGATTGATGTTGTGAAGGATCAACTACACGGGAGAAAAACTCCGTATGCCGATCAACCAACTCCATAGTAC
>JACCSM010000443.1 GCA_013698525.1 Rubrobacteraceae bacterium | reverse complement strand
GACACTTCGGGATAGCGGTAAGGGACGACTGGCAGGGAAGGGGCCTCGGCACAGAGTTGATGAAGGCTTGCCTGGACCTCGCAGACAACTGGTTGGACCTTACGAGGTTGGATCTCCGGGTGTACGTTGATAATGCGCCCGCAATAGCCCTCTACAAGAAGTTCGCTTTCGAGATAGAGGGCACCCACAGGCGATTCGCTCTACGCAACGGCGAGTACGTCGATGCCCACGTCATGGCCCGGCTGCGGTGAGTGACTTCCAGTTCTCCGGGCGGAGTGCGATCCTCTGGCACCGGGCATGATGTACGAAAGGTAAAACGATCAGCCCACTAGCGGCCCGAGTTGGTAAACGTGCGCCCAAGGATGGAACACGATCTCCTCGCCACCCCCGACCAACTCCTCTCGGCTGACAGTGATGCCGACCTGATCCAGGTTAAGGAGGGTAGCCTCCTCTTGCGCAGTCCTATCAGCCGTGACTATGGTGATGATTCTTACCCTTTGCCCGACCCACGAGCCGGGTACTTGCTCCTCTTCCATGTCGGCCTCCCTATTGGTCTCCAGCGCCCGCAGGGTATCAGAAGGCCGGGGAGATGTACTGTGACGATCTTGCGGCCCTCCTGTAGCGCACCGGTTTGTCTCGCCCGTGGCCAGGGTATTCATCTTGAGATTGGAGACTTGCCCCGTTTTTGGAAGGAGAAGATGGATATGGCCCAGTGCGAAGTCTGTGGAAATGAGTACGACAAAGCGTTCTCCGTTACGATGTCCGGCGGGGACTCGCACACCTTCGACAGCTTCGAATGTGCGATCCACGCGCTCGCCCCGGTCTGCGAGTACTGCGACGTCAAGGTGATCGGGCACGGCGTCGAGGCGGACGGCGCTTTTTACTGCTGCGCCCACTGCGCGAGCATGGCGGGGTCTAAAGGCGTCTCGGACCGGGCTTGAGCTAACGCCCCGTTCTCCCCGGCAAGTAGCCCATGACGGCGCGCAGGCCGAAGTCTCCAGGCAGATCCGAGGTGAAGCGGCGGACACCGAAAGTCTTGCTGGCGTCGAGCTTTATCTCGCGCCCGGCGAGGTGCGGGAAGATAGCGCGCGCGGCGTAGATCGGATCCTCACCCTTCAGGCGGACGAGGCCCTTGCGCTTCATGAGACCCTCCTCGCCAGCGGCGTAGAGGCTCGTCTCTCCCGCCCCTGCGCAGCAGATGGCCATCCTGTGCCAGTCTAGGACGAGCGCCTCGCCAGGACGCAACATCCGCCGCGCCGCCGGCGTCAGACGAACGTCGAAATCGTAGAGATCCATGCAACCATTTTACCCGTAGTGGCGATTCGCGAACCGCTCTTACACGAACCGCCTCTACACCTAGACTCGCTGGGCGTTGCGGATAAAACGGTATGGGTAGACATCTTCGAGGGCGCTCGCCTCGGAGAGATCTTCCACCTGCTCCCCCGTCAACTCCCAGCCGCTAGCACCGATGTTGTCTTCCAGTTGTTCCACTGTGCGGGCGCCGATGATCGGCGCGGTGACGCCATCTTGCCGCAGGAGCCAATTCAGCGAGATCTGGGCGTAGGACTTGCCCGTCTCATCCGAGATCCTGCCTACCACGTCGAGCGCGGCCCAGTTGCGCTCTGTGGCGCGGCGGTCCCAGTATTCTTCCATCGACTCCACGGCGCCCGCGATGCGCGAGTCCTCTGGCGGGTCCTCGCCGCGGCGGTACTTCCCAGAGAGGAAGCCGCCGCCGAGCGGGCTCCAGGGGATCACACCGAGCCCCTCCTCCACGCAGACAGGCAAGACCTCCCGCTCGATGTTGCGCTCGACGAGCGAGTATTGCGGCTGCAGGCAAACGAACCTCTCGAAGCCGTGCGCCTCGCTCGTATCCAGGCTCCTCATCAGTTGCCAGCCCGTGAAGTTGGAGACGCCGATGTAGCGCACCTTGCCGCTCCTGACCAGGTCGGAGAGGGCGGAGAGGGTTTCTTCGAGTGGCGTGGCCTTATCCCAGCAGTGCACCTGGTAGAGATCTATGTAGTCCGTGCCGAG
>JACCSM010000405.1 GCA_013698525.1 Rubrobacteraceae bacterium | reverse complement strand
CCGATCCAGTACAATCGGAGTGTGGCCACGAAGACTCTCTACACCTGCTCCAACTGCGGACACACGGAGCCCAAGTGGCTCGGGCGTTGCCCTGACTGCGGGGAGTGGAGCACCTTCGTCGAGGAGGTGCTCGAGAGCAAGAAGGTCGTCGGCTTCGCGGAGCGGGCTACGAGGCAGAAGACCAGGGTCGCAGGCAGGACGCTGGCCCTCAGCGAGGTGCCTGGCGTCGAGGGCGGGGGCAGGATGGACACCGGGGTAGGGGAGCTGAACAGGGTTCTCGGGGGTGGGATCGTACCCGGCTCGATGGTCCTCGTCGGGGGAGAACCAGGCGTCGGCAAGAGCACGCTCCTGCTCCAGGTCATGGGGCACCTCGGGGAAGGTTGCCTTATGGTCTCTGGCGAGGAGTCGCCCCGGCAGGTGGCCCTGAGTGCCCGCAGGCTCGGGGTCGAGGGCAGGGGCTTCAGGGTCCTCTCCGAGACAGACGTGGACATTATTGAGGCGGCCATTCTCGAAGAGCGGCCGAGGACCGTGGTCGTAGATTCGATCCAGACGCTCTACTCGCCCGAGCTCTCGGGGGCGCCAGGCGGGGTCGGTCAGGTTCGTGAGTGCGCCGCGAGGCTCATGCGGCTCGCCAAGAGCGAGGGCATCGCGGTGTTCCTTGTGGGGCATGTTACGAAGGAAGGGTCCATAGCGGGCCCGCGCGTCCTCGAGCACATGGTCGACACGGTGCTCCAGTTCGAGGGGGACCGGTTCCAGAGCTTCCGGGTTCTGCGGGCACTCAAGAACCGCTTCGGGTCGACGAACGAGGTCGGAGTCTTCGAGATGACAGGCCGCGGGATGGTCGAGGTCGAGGACCCTTCCGCGTTCTTCCTCTCGAACAGGGAAGAGGAAGTGCCGCCAGGGGTGGTGACGGTGTGTCTATTGGAGGGGACGCGGCCCATGCTGGTCGAGATAGAGAGCCTCGTCGCACCGAGCCCGCTCGCCAACCCGCGGCGTATCGCTAACGGGGTGGACACCGGGCGGGTCAACATGCTCTGCGCAGTGTTGAGCCGGAGGGCAGGACTCGCGCTCCACGATCAGGACGTGTACGTCAACGTCACTGGGGGTGTGCGGGTCGAGGAGCCAGCGGCCGACCTCGGGGTGGCGCTCGCCATCGCTTCGGCGATGCGGGACAGACCCGTTGGCAAGGGGACTGCGTGTTTCGGCGAGGTCGGGCTTACGGGGGACGTGCGCTACGTCTCCGGCGCGCCGCGCCGGACCTCCGAGATGGCCAAGATGGGCTTCGGACGTATAATCAAGCCGGAAGGTACGTCGGATGGCCCGGAACACGCCGGTGGCAACACCCGTATGGAGGCGAGCGTCGTGGAAGTAAGTACCCTGGAGGAAGCCGTGGCGGTGGCGCTGCTTTGAGTCCTCAGCGACGACACTTACCTGCGGAACTGGCCCGCGCCCTCGAGCTGGTGGCCCCTGGTACGGATCTCAGGGAGGCCATAGAGAACGTTATAAGGGCGCACAACGGGGCCTTGATCGTCCTCGACAACCCCGAGAAGCTCGAGAGCCTCGGCATCATCTCAGGCGGGATGAAGGTCGAGGTTGAGTTCGCGCCGATGCGCCTCTACGAGCTGGCGAAGATGGATGGTGCTATCGTGGTCTCGCCGGATATCTCCGCCATCCACTACGCGAACGTCCAGCTCAGTCCGGACCCCTCCTTCGAGTCCGAGGAGACAGGCATGCGCCACCTGGCGGCGCACCGCACCGCGCAGCAGACTGGCAGCCTCGTCGTAGCGGTCTCCGAGCGCAGGAGGGTGGTGAGCCTCTACCAGGGCTCCTACGGGCCGCACGTCCTCGAGGATATCGGGGTAGTCCTGACCAAGGCGAACTCAGCTATCGCGACGCTCGAGAAGTTCACCAGGAGGCTGAGGGAGGAGGCGAGGGGCCTGACCGTGCACGAGTACGACGGGGCCGTGACGCTGAGGGAGGTCGTTGGCGCGGTCGGAACCTTCGAGTACTCGGCCAGGATCGCCAAGGAGATAGAGGCTTACGTGAGGGAGCTGGGTAGCGAGGGCCGGCTGGTCGAGATGCAGCTCGAGCAGGCCTTCCACGGCGTTCCCGAGCAATACGAAGCCTTGCTCAGGGATTACGTCGCCGAAGAGGCTGACTACAGGGTCGTCAGGAGGGAGCTCAAGACTCTCTCAGCCGAGCAGCTCTCGGACTCAGCCCAGATCGCCCGTGCACTAGGCTACAGCTCGGCCGGCCGGATGGAGGACTTGTTCATCAAGCCCCGCGGATACCGTCAGCTCGAGCGCCTGCCGCGCCTGCCGCGCAGGGTCGCCGAGAGCCTCATCAGGGAGTTCGGCTCTCTCGAAGAGATCCTCGGCGCGACGGAGGAGGAGCTCGACGAGGTAGAGGGCGTCGGCCAGGCCCGAGCCCGCACCATCCAGCGCGGCCTCGAACGTCAGCGCAGCCTAGAGACCACGGGCGAGGTTTCGTAGGGGCGTGGGGGCTTCGGAGGACGGCCCGAGATAGAGGACCTTCGATCAGCGATCGCACTAGTGCTCGCCGGCGGGACAGGCCGCAGGATGGGCCGTCCCAAACAGTTCATCGAACTCCTCGGCATGCCGGCCCTCCACTACACGCTGCAGGCCTTCGAAGAGGCTCCCGAGGTAGCCAGGATCTACGCCGTCGGAGACAGGCAAAGGATCGAAGCCCTCGTGCAGGAGGCAGGTATCACCAAGTACGCCGCCTGCGCCGAGCCCGGCGAGGCCCGCTCCATCTCGACCAGGAAAGGCCTGCTCCTCTGCGCGGAAGACCCACAGACTATCGTGCTGGTGCACGACGGGTCTCGTTGCCTGGTCACGCCCGACCTGATAAAGCGTGTGGTAAGAGCGGCAGGTGGTGATAGCCAGCCTGACGGCGTCGTCCCTGGGGTCCCTGTCTCGGACACTATCAAGGTCGCCAGGAACGGGACCGTCGCCGAGACCCTCGACAGGACGAACCTGCTCGCGGTCCAGACGCCCCAGGCGTTCCGCCTCGGCCTGCTGCGCCGGCTCCATGACTCGTCCGTAGAGTTGCTCCGCGCCGCGACCGATGACGCCTCACTGGTCGAGCGGGAGGGAGGTCGGGTGGAGGTCGTCGCGGGAGATAAGACCAACATCAAGCTGACCTCCCCGGAGGACCTTGTTTTCGCCGAGGCCATACTCGCCGCGCGCGAGGGTGCTGCCAGGGAGGTCTGGCCTTGATGCGGGTCGGGCTCGGCGTCGACGTCCACGCCTTCGCCGCGCCCGATGAAGGCCGCAGGCTCGTACTCGGGGGGGTCGAGATCCCCTCCGACAGAGGCCTCCTCGGTCATTCCGACGCAGACGTGCTGGCCCACGCCATAACCGACGCCCTTCTCGGGGCAGCAGGCCTCGAAGACATCGGCCACTACTTCCCCGACACCAACGAGCGTTACAGGGACGCCGACTCTATCGGGTTGCTGCGCGAGGTTCGCAGGCTCGTCGGAGAGTCGTGGAAGATTGCCAATGTGGACGCCGTCGTCATCTGCGAGCGGCCAAAGATCAAGGACCACAGGGGGGGCATGCAAGAGAACCTCGCCGCCGCCCTCGGAGTGGAAGAGTCCCGCGTCGGCGTACGCGGCACCACGACCGAACGTCTCGGTTTCCCAGGCAGACGAGAGGGCATAGCCGCCCAGGCGGTGTGCCTGCTGGAACGGCGTTGAGCGGGGTCAGGGTCCGCTTCGCCCCCAGCCCGACAGGGCTCCTCCACCTCGGCGCAGCCCGCACCGCGCTCTTCGATCACCTCTTCGCCAGGCACTACGGGGGGGATCTGATCCTCCGTATCGAGGACACCGACAGGGAGCGGAGCAGACCCGAGTTCGAGCGGGCGCAACTCGAAGACCTCGAATGGCTCGGACTCTCTTTCGACGAAGGCCCTTACCGCCAGAGCGAACGCGGGGAGCTCTACGAGGGAGCCGCCCGGCGCCTGACAGATGCCGGTCTCACCTACGAGAGCACGAACGAGTCGGGACGGCGCGCCCTCTACTTCCGCCCGCCAGGGCGTAACGGTAGCTTCACAGACGAGTTGAGGGGAGAAGTGACGTTCGGCGGCGTAGAGGACTTTGTGATCAAAAAGTCCGACGGCACGCCCTCGTACAACTTTGCCGTCGTCGTCGACGATCTGGAGCTGGGGATCACGCATGTGATCCGGGGCGAAGAACACCTCTCCAATACGGCCCGCCAGGCCCTACTCTACAGGGCGTTCGGCACGACCGAACCCCGGTTCATCCATCTCGGCGTCATCCTCAGTCCTGACGGCAAGAAGCTCAGCAAGCGCCACGGCGCCGCGAGCATCGCTGACTACCGCGGGGAAGGATACTTGCCCGAATCGCTGGTGAACTACCTCGCCCTGCTCGGCTGGAACCATCCTGAAGGGAAGGAGGAATTCGCAGGCCTGGGTGAGATCTCGCGCGACTGGGACCCTTCACGTCTAGGGGCGAGCCCTGCGACCTTCGATCCCGACCGCCTGCTGTTCTTCAACGCCAGCCACATCCGGCGCCTGCCCGCTGAGGAGCTCCGCGTACGCCTCGAGCCTTTCCTCGAAGAGCCGCTGCCACGCGGACGGGAACCTGCGGCCCTCGAGGCCATAAGGGAAGATATGAGGACCCTCTCCGAGGCGCCGCGCCTGCTGCGTGGGATCACAGGCCCCGTCGACCCTGCCGTTCTCGTAGAGGAGCTGCAGGACTCGAGCACCGAGGTCTTCTCGCACGCCGCCACCGGGCTGGAAGGCCGCGAGCTCGGGCACGTGGATGAGGCGCGTGAGTTCGTCGCCGGACTCCGCACTTGGGCGAAGGAGCGGGGGATCAAGACCAGGGATCTCCTGCATCCCCTCAGGCTCGCGCTAACGGGCAAGAACAGAGGACCCGAGATGGCCTACCTCTTCGCGGTGCTGGGTGCTGACGAGGCCAGGGAACGGATACTTCGGGCGAGAGAGGCTAGACTAGGGATATGAGCTTGCTCGTAAAGGATAGCATGAGCGGTAAGAGGGTCGAGGTGGGCGAGACCGGCGGGCTCGGAATTTACGTCTGCGGTCCTACCGT
>JACCSM010000532.1 GCA_013698525.1 Rubrobacteraceae bacterium | reverse complement strand
GACAAGCGAGTGCGGGAGGTGAGGGTTTTGGCGAGCGAGTCCCCGGAAATGTTGGAACGGCTGCGCAAGCGTTTCCTACGAGCGCTGAGCGAGCTGAGCGGCGGGGCTGACGAAGGGAAGCCGGCGATGGTCTCGGAGGTCGCCCAGGGGGCGGGCCTGGACCCGGAGAGGGACCCTGACGAGAAGGCCTTGAGCGAGAGGCTGGCCGCCGAGCTGGTGGAGGCGGGGTACGCCTCGGCGGAAGCGGGCTCGAGCGGCTTCTTGGTCATAACGGCCGAAGGGGAGCGGGCCGTAGGGGGTGGGCAAAGCCCTTCGGCAGGCAGCTGAGACGGGGCGTCGCAGGCGCGCACTTCCGAGAATCCTCTTAAAGCGAAAGTACAATGTATGAGAAGGCCCCCGACACAGAAGGCACGGCATCCTACTTGTAGAGTCCTGCTTGCGTACCGGTAGAGATCGGCCTTGCGGGTGGAGAAATCGTTCTAGAACGCTGCTTCCACTTGTATCCTGTGATCACTCTCTTGGCTGCTCTGTCGTGACTCTTCCTGCAGACTCCGAAGGACCTCATCGTATGGGACGTCGAGGGCCTCGGCTTCGAACTCCGCCTGGCGTTTGAGCTTCCAGAAACTCGTTCATGTAGGCTCAGGCACCCGCCGCGAGGCTCGCACTTTCTTCTATTGGAAGGTCGTCGAAACTGGGGCGGTCGTAGCGAAGGAGCATCAGGACGTAGTCGAGGGCCCGGTGATGTCGCGACTCACGGAGAACAGAGCGCGTCACGGACCAAAGCCGCCACACTGGAAAGGGATGCCGCAAACTGAGAAAGTATCATGAGGGAATGGACGACCAGGAGGTTCGCAGCATGGCGAAGACACACTACTTTCCAGAAGATCCGATCCACTACGTCTGGGACAACGAGCAGGAGCCGGTGCTCACGGTCGAGCCTGGCGACACGGTCGTCTACCGCACCCGCGAGGTCTCGGACGGACAGATAGGGCCAGACTCCGACGTGGGCGCCCTCGATGGACTCGACTGGGACCGCCTCTACCCGCTCGCCGGTCCCGTCGCGATGATGGGCGCAGAGCCGGGAGACGTACTGACGGTCGAGGTCCTTGACATCCACACCGAAGGCTGGGGCTGGTCCGCCGTCATACCCGGCTTCGGGTTGCTACCCGAGGATTTCCCTGAGGCCTACCTCAAGATCTTCGACCTCACCAACGGCGATTACACGCTATTCAAGGACGACATCGTCATCCCCATAGAGCCTTTCTTCGGGACTATGGGCGTGAGTCCGTCCGGTCCCGAGAAGCCCGTCATCATGCCGCCGGGACCTTTCGGCGGCAACATGGACACCCGCCACATCACCAAGGGTTCCGTCCTATACCTGCCTGTGCAGCACGCGGGCGCGCTCTTCTCCTGCGGCGACGCCCACGCAGCCCAGGGCGACGGCGAGGTCTGCGTAACGGGCATCGAGAGCCCCGTGTACGCTACGTTACGCTTCGACCTGATCAAAGGCCGGAGCATCCCGGCGCCGCAGTTCCAGACCCCAGGACCGCTTACACCGCTAGTCGAGGCGGCGGGCTGGTACGCCACGATGGGCGTGAACGGGGACCTCATGCAGGCCGCGAAGGACTCCTTGAGAGCGATGGTCGAGCATATAAGCACGACTTACGGGCTCGAGCCCGTCGAGGCTTACGTGCTAGCGAGCCTCGTGGTAGACCTCAAGATCTCCGAGATCGTGGACCAACCGAACTGGATCGTCTCCTCCTACCTACCGCTGGCTATATTCGGGTAGATCTGGCCACGATGTTATCGCGAGACTATCGGCGGGACGCACGAAGAGTTCTTTCTTCCAGCCATGAACCTCCGAAGATCGGTGCGTTGCTCGATCTCGTAAGGCCAGCCGTAACGTTTGGGAGACGGTCGTCCGGTATATTGGTATCGTGACGGAAGGAACAAAGGAACAGGATTCAGGGACCAGCGGGATGAGCGCTCGCGCCGCTGCATGGTTAGCGTGGTCGCTGGCTACGCTCTGCGGGGTAATGTTTGTCGCCGTCGGCGTGCTTGGCGTCCTTGCCCAATCCGCGCAGTCTCCCGGCGACTCGACCATCGCTGGCACCATTAGTGAGACGGTGATCTTCGTGCTCTTCCTGGCCTTCCCCATCGTAGGCGCCCTGGTCGCCTCCAGGCGACCGCAGAACCCTATAGGTTGGATCTGCCTCGCAAGCGGCCTCTTATGGATGCTCCTTGCGGTTACCGATAGCTACAGCATCTACGGCGTTGCCAGACCAGGCTCGGTCCCCTTTCCCGTGGCGGTCGGCACGATAGGCAACCAGTGGCTGTGGGTACCCACCGTAGGTCTGTTCGGGATCTACATGATCCTGCTGTTCCCGGACGGGAGGCTTCCCTCGAAAAGGTGGCGTCCGCTGGCCTGGCTCTCGGGAGTGATGATCGTGCTGCTAAGCATCACCGAGGGGCTCGCTCCTGGACCTTTAGAGAACCAAGGAGGAGTGCGCAACCCGTTCGGGCTCGAGGCACTCCCCTGGCTGGAGGATGTGTCGTATATCATTCTCCCACTGCTGCCTTTGTGCATCCTCGCTTCAGCGGTGAGCATGGTATTGCGTTTCCGGCGTTCGAGGGGCGAGGTGCGCCAGCAGATCAAATGGGTCGCCTTCGTCGCCTCATTCTCTGGCCTGTTGTACCTGATCGCCATCATCAGCCAGTTGGTCTTCGTACTGAATATATCGGAGAGCGGTGGTAGCATACCCCGGTTTCCTTGGTGGGCCGAGGTCCTCTTCTCTGTGGCTGTGCTTGGCTTCGCGGGAGTGCCAGTGGCCATAGGCTTCGCAGTCCTGAAGTACCGACTCTACGATATAGACGTCGTCATAAACCGCACGCTGGTATACGGTTCTCTCACGGCCATGCTGGTCGCACTCTATTTCGGAAGCGTGGCGGCGACCCAGACGATCCTCCGTGCGCTTACGGGCCAGACGGAGCAACCCCAACTGGCCGTGGTCATCTCGACACTCGTGATCGCCGCGCTGTTCAACCCCTTGAGGCGCCGTATCCAGTCGTTCATAGATCGTCGTTTCTACAGACGCAAGTACGACGCGAGAAAGACCCTGGAAGCGTTCTCCGCCAGGCTTCGCGAGGAGACGGACCTGGAGACGCTGAACAGCGATCTCGCGGACGTGATAAGGGAGACGATGCAGCCTGCCCACGTCTCGCTATGGTTGCGCCCCGATAGGCCTCCGAGGGGCGAGCAGGCAGATCTGTAGCGCCCCATCCGGCGAGGTGCCTGGTAGATCGACTTGACCGGTAGCTCTTCGGAGACCTGTCCTCGATCGTCAGATCGGGCGCCCTTTTCACCGAGCACCGAGCTGGCGCGAGAGCTCCTCGGGGTCTGTGGTCGGGGTCTGGCAGGCGTACTGGACGCAGACGTAAGCTGTGGCTTTACCTTCGCGGGCGGAGCGTTGGGCGAGGAGTGGGATCAGGCCGCCGGCCTCGTCATCGTCGGGGCTGCGGCCTGCGACGATCTTGTTGGGGAGATAGCCGGAGTAGACCACCTCTAACAAAGCTCTTGTGTCCGGCGCTCTCTGGTCCCCGACTACTGCTACCTCGCGGGGCTCCGAGGCCGAGAAGTCGAGGGCGCAGAGGAGGCGTCCGAAGCCACCGGGGACTTTCTCCATGCCGCCTGCGAGCTCTTCGAGGACGTCATCGGCACGCTGACGGTAGTCGGCCCGGTCGAGGAAGAGGGCGAGCTTGAGCAGGACCTCGGCGGCGACGGAAGTTCCTGAGGGCGCCGCGTTGTCGTAGACATCGCGCGGGCGGGTGACGAGCTCCTCGTGGTCGGCTGGGGTGTCGTAGAAGGCACGCTTCTCCTCGTCCCAGAAGAGCTCGGAGACGGCGTCGAGGAGGGCATCGGCCTCGACGAGCCAGCGCGTGTCGAAGGTGGCCTCGTAGAGGGCGACGAGCCCGTCTGCGGCCATCGCGTAGTCCTCCAGGTAGCCGTTGAACCTCGTCCGACCATCCTTGTAGGAGCGGTGGATGCGGCCGTCTTCCTTGAGCTTCTCCACGATAAACGTCGCGTTCTTCACGGCGGCCTCGCGGTAGTCCTCGCAGCCTGTGACGCGGGCGGCGAGCGCGAAGGAGCGGAGCATGAGGCCGTTCCAGGCGGCTAGGACCTTCTCGTCGCGTCCGGGCCTGACACGCTCCTCACGCATGGCGAAGAGTTTCGCCCGGATCCTGGCGATGCTGGCCCACAGTTCCTCCGGTGAGAGCCCGAACTCGTCAGCGACGGCCTCGGGCGGGCGGGCGACGTGCAGGATGTTACTGCCCTCGAAGTTGCCCCGCTCGGTCACGTCCCAGTAGCGCGCCGCGAGGTTGGCTTCGTCAGGGTCGAGGGCGGCCTCCAGCTCCTCGGGCGTCCAGACGTAGAACTTCCCCTCCTCACCCTCTGAGTCTGCGTCCTCGGCGGAGTAGAAACCCCCTTCCTCGCTCGTCATGTCGCGCAGGACGTAGTCGAGCGTCTCCTCGGCGATGCGGCGGTAGAAAGCGTCGCCGGTGGCCTGGTACGTCTCGAGGTACAGCCTGGAGAGGAGGGCGTTATCGTAGAGCATCTTTTCGAAGTGCGGGACGAGCCAGTGCCCATCCACGGAGTAGCGGGAGAAGCCGCCGCCGAGCTGGTCGTAGATGCCCCCGTTAGCCATCTGCCGGCACGTGAGCTCCACGCCGTCGAGCGCCGACCTCTCTCCCGTGCGGTGACAGTGACGGAGTAGGACCTCGAGGTTCATCGCCTGGGGGAACTTGGGGGCGCCGCCGAAGCCGCCGAATCGCCTGTCGAGCTGGGAGAGGAGGGCGCCGGCTGCGCGGTCCAGCAACTCGGTGCCTGCGGACTCGGCCTCGGGCATGACGGCCGCGGTCGAGGCCTGGAGGTAGTCGCGGACGGACTCGGCGCTCTGCAAGACCTCTTCACGGCGGTTCTCGTAGGCGTCGGCGACGCTGAGGAGGAGCTGCTGGAAGGAGGGCATGCCCCGCGAAGGGATGGGTGGGAAGTAAGTGCCGCCGTAGAAAGGTGCCCCGTCGGGGGTGAGGAAGACGGTCATCGGCCAACCACCGTGACGGGTGAGGGCCTGGACGGCGGCCATGTAGATCGAGTCGATGTCGGGTCTTTCCTCGCGGTCTACCTTTACGTTCACGAAGTGCTCGTTCATCATGCGCGCGGTCTCATCGTCCTCGAAGGACTCGCGCTCCATGACGTGGCACCAGTGGCACGCGCTGTAGCCGACGGAGAGCAGGACGGGTTTGTCTTCGTCGCGCGCCCTCTTCAATGCCTCCTCGCCCCAGGGATACCAGTCCACAGGGTTGTCCTTGTGCTGGAGCAGGTACGGGCTCGTCTCATTCGCCAGCCTGTTGGCCACGGTCTCTCGCCTCCCGAAACGGCGTTTAGCTGCGGACCCTAACGTATCATGGATCGGGGTTCGGTATCCGGTGTTCAGCATTTCAGCACTTCAGCTGGTCAGCTTCATGGCTGAAGATCGATCGCCTTTGGCCGAATGGGCGACTCGCGGTAGGTCGATTCCTCGGCTAAATCGCTTTCTGCATGTGAATAGGGACTCAGAGGCCGCGTGGCTGTCGGGTCGGCCGATGTTTAGCCCGCCGGGATGCGGGTAGACAGAATTATGATAGGGAAACGTGAGTAAGGAGGCAGCGGCCATGTGCTACTCCTACAGGGATCGCCGGATGGAAGAAGAGGCCCGCAAGGAGATGTGGGTGAGAGAAGAACGCAAGCGCCGCCAGCGGCAGAAGGACAAGAAGGGACGTCCGGCGGAGAAGGATCGCGAGCTGGTAAGGGCTTAGGAGCAAGGCCACTCAAAACTCTATGATCACGGGCCCCGGACTGCGGTCCGGGGCCTCTGTCGTAAGGTCCTACGGAAGGAGATCGGCGATGGACGTTAGTAAGCTCGAAGAGACGGCCCGCGAGCTCGTAGCTCCTGGGAAGGGCATACTCGCCGCAGACGAGAGCTTCGGCACCATAGGCAAGCGGTTCGAGGCCGTCGGTATAGAGTCGAGCGAAGAGAGCCGTCGGGCCTACAGGGAGATGCTCTTCACGACGGAGGGCATCGGGGAGTTCCTCTCCGGTGTGATCCTCTTCGAAGAGACCATCCGCCAGGAGACCTCGGACGGCACCCCGATGCCCGAGGTGCTCGAGGGTGCCGGCGTCATCCCTGGCATCAAGGTGGACAAGAGTACTGTCGATCTGCCCCTCTCAGAAGGCGAGAAGTTCACCCAGGGACTCGACGGCCTCGGCGACAGGCTCGCCGAATACCGTGAGATTGGGGCGCGCTTCACCAAGTGGCGGGCCGTTATAACGATAGGGGACGGCATCCCCACCGAGAGTTGCGTAGAGGCCAACGCGGAGGCGCTCGCCCTGTATGCTGCGTTCGCCCAGGAGCACGACCTCGTCCCCATAGTAGAGCCCGAGGTCCTTATAGATGGAGATCACTCCATCGAGCAATGCTACGACGCCACGGAGTGGATGCTGAACCGAACCTTCGGGGAGCTCTACGAGCACGGCGTCGAACTCTCGGGGATACTCCTGAAGCCCAACATGGTCATCTCGGGCAAGGACGCGCCACAACAGGTCAGCGTCGAAGAGGTAGCGAGTGCGACGGTGGAGTGCCTGCTCAGGACGGTGCCGGCGGCGGTGCCTGGCATAGCCTTCCTCTCCGGCGGCCAGACCGACCTGCGGGCGACGGCCCACCTTAACGCCATGAACTCCATGTACGGGGGCCTGCCGTGGGAGCTCTCGTTCTCCTACGCGCGGGCGCTGCAGGGGCAACCGATGGAGATATGGGGCGGAGACGTAGATAACGTCCAGGCAGCCCAGAAGGCCTTCCACCACAGGGCGAAGATGAACGGCGCCGCACGCTCAGGCGACTACTCGGAGGAGATGGAAGAACAAGCAGCATAAATAGCTGGTCAGCTAGTCAGCACGCTCCAGCCTCCGGCTTCCGCTTGTCAGCACGCCGCCTGACGGCGGCTTGTCAGCCAGTCAGCATTTCAGCTTTGTCTGCCCGAGGTGCCTCGCCCAATCGCCCGGTAGAACCTCAGAGGGATGTACTCCCGAGCCTCGGGTAAGGCTTACCACCTGGCTGAATTGCTGAGAGCCGCCCGTAGGGCGGCGTGCTGAAGTGCTCTAAATTCGTTCCGCGCGGACGATCAAACGCTTCTCGAAGGTCGGTATCGGGGTGCACGTCTGCAAGGTCAGCAGGTCCCTGCCTCTCACCCTTCCTGTCACCCAATCATCCTCCGGTCCTACGATGAAGCTCTCTAGTACCCTGTAGTGGTATCTTGTGCCCTGGCGGTCTCTTAGGGTTATCCTCTCTCCCCCGTCCAGCTCGTTGAGGCGGTAGAAGACGAGGTGGCTTCCCGTGCCTGGCCATCCCAGCCTGTGTCCTGCAAGGTAGACGTTTCTCTCAGGGGTCTCTGACCAGGGAAAGGAGGTGTCGGGGAGGTGGACGACTCCCATGTCCAGGGCCCTCCTCGTGTTCGAGTTCAGGACGGGGACGTTGTCGAGGCCGATGGACCTTACGGAGAGGGACATGATGGCGCCTGGGGGCAGATGGTAGTGCCTTGGCTGGTTTGTGGCCTGGAGTTGGTCGTTAGTCGGGAGGGGGTAGTCGGTCTCGTCCAGGGGAAGGGCTTGGCGGCTTTGGTCCTTGGCATTCCCGGAGCTAGATTGCCAGGTTCGGAAATCCTCGGCCTGGGACGCGCTGGATCGGGTCCTGGGTTCAGGCTGCGGCGCTGGCCGTTTATCTGGATTCGACGGGGAGGGTGGTCTGGAAGTTACCTCTGGCCTGGGCGGAGGTATGTCCTTCTCTACCCACGGGTCGACGCTGGGGTCGGAGCGGACGAGCGGCTCGGTGGCGGACTTCACCTCTTGTTTCGCGGCTGCAGGCTCCATCGGCCCTTCGAGAGAGGCGGCGACGGCCACGACAGTCGCGAACCCGAGCGCGAGGATCATCGCGACCACCCCGACTCTGAGGAGCGGGTCTCGCTCGAACCTGTAGGTTAGGTCACGGAGTCGCACGGCAGGACTGCGCTACCTGCCGCGCTCGAGGGCAGCCCGCACCGGCAAGATTCCAGCGGCTACCTGGGCCAGCCGGAGCACCGCGTCAGGCATTTCACGTTGGTCTGTCGGCGCGCCTGCGATGTTGCCTGGAGTAGCGTTCACCCGCGACTGGCTATTGCCGAGCTTCCGGTCTATCGCGGCTCCCGCGACGAATCCGCTGTTGTCCAAGGTACTCACCCCATCCCCTCCCGCCGTGCTCTGAGACCAACCGGCGAAGTTGTACTCGGGAACCTTCAGAGCGTTGCGATGCACACTGCATCATATACCGCTTGAGTTTTCCGTTCTACATCCTCGCGCGAAAATCTTCGCGAGTCAGCATTTCAGCTGGTCAGCCAACAGCTTTTCTCGGACGAGACTCGTAGGCAGGTTCACGGCCCACTCTTACGCCTGGTGCTACAAAAAGAGGTGCGTAAGAAGGGGAGCGTGAGTTCCCCAGGCGCGGGTACCTACAACACGGAGAAGCTGAAATGCTGACCAGCCAGGAGCGACGAAGGAGCGACTATGAAGCGGTCTAAGAGCGCGGACCCGGCCCACGACGTTCTGGGTTACGAAAAACAGCAATTGGACACGATCTTCCGTCCCGAGACGGTCGCCGTGATCGGTGCTACCGAGCGGCCAGGGAGCGTGGGGCGCACGATCATGTGGAACCTGGTGAGCAGCCCGTTCGGCGGCACGGTCTTCCCCGTGAACTCGCGCAGGCCCAACGTACTCGGCATAAAGGCCTACCCTTCCGTCTCCGAAGTGCCTGCGAGGGTGGACCTCGCGGTCATCGTCGCCCCTGCGCCAGCGGTGCCGGGGATAATCCGTGAGTGCGTGGAGGCTGGCGTCGAGGGAGCCGTGATCATCTCCGCCGGTTTCAGGGAGACTGGGCCAGAAGGGGCAGAGCTCGAGCGCCAGGTCCTGGAGGAGGCCAGGCTGGGCAGGATGAGGATTGTAGGTCCCAACTGCCTCGGGGTGATGAAGCCGCCCACGGGCTTCAACGCCACCTTCGCCGGCGCAATCGCCCGTCCAGGGAACGTGGCCCTACTGAGCCAGAGTGGGGCTTTGCTGACGGCCATCCTCGACCAGAGCTTTATGGAGAACATCGGATTCTCGGCGCTCGTCAGCGTAGGCTCCATGATGGACGTAGGCTGGGGAGACTTGATCCACTACCTCGGCGACGACCCCTATACGAAGAGCATCATCATCTACATGGAGTCGATCGGCGACGCCCGCACTTTCCTCTCGGCGGCCCGCGAGGTCGCCCTGACCAAGCCGATAATAGTGATCAAAGCCGGACGCACCGAGGCCGCAGGAAAGGCGGCGGCCTCCCA
>JACCSM010000372.1 GCA_013698525.1 Rubrobacteraceae bacterium | reverse complement strand
CACCCTGCGCCTGGACCCTGCGTCCTCTCGACATACCCTGAGTGCCTCCCCTTCTACGCCTGCCGAATCCCGATCTTCGATACTTCTCACCAAGATACCGAACGGCGGCGAAGCTGTGAAGAACACTATCAGCCATGCCCCCGCAAGGCGTGGATCTCAGGGAACCCAGAGGCGCCAGTGGCGTCAACCGTGACGTCAACACACCGATCATCTCAGCGTCCGTATACCGACACCACGTTGTGCTTGCCGGTGAACGGTTCGCGGTTCCAGCCGTCCCAACGCTCCTTCAGGCGCAGCCCGGCGATCCGCGCCATGAGGTCGAGCTCGGCCGGCCATGCGTATCGCTGGGCGACCGGATTCAGGTGCACGCCTGTGCGAGAGATGGAGACGTGGCTCTCGTCGAGCATCTGCTTCGCCGGATCGTGACGAAGCACATCCAGTCGTACCGCGTCGACTTCGATGGACTCCGCATCGACATGTTGGTCGTCACGCAACCGGTAGAGGAAGGCGGGTGAGCCTGCCTCGATCACGAACGAGCCCTCATCTGTGAGGTGGGCGGCGACGTTCTCGAAGCAGCGTACCTGGTCTTCCTGGGTCAGCAGGTTGAACAGCGTGTTGAAGACGACGTAGATCAAGCCGTATGTGCCAGGGACCGGCACATCGGCGAAGTCGCCGATCGTGACCGAGATCCGGTCGCCACTCGGCTTGGTGCGCAGCTGCGCGATCATCGCGGGTGAGATGTCGACTCCGTCCACGCGGATCCCCCGAGCGGCGAGCGGCAGTGCGATCCGACCGGTGCCGACGGCGAGTTCCAGCGCGGGACCACCACCCGCCAGCTTCTCCAAGAACGCGACGGCCGCATTCTCGTCGCCGCGTTGCACGTCGTCGTACGTCATGGCGACGTCCTCGCCAAAACTCATGATTGGCTCGTAGTCCTTCACGGAAACCTCCCAATGCGCTAGACCCGCCGCGTGATGTGCAGCAAGTATTCTTTGCGGTTGAGCGGATTGTAGTCCGTCCGTGGCCGGGTCGGGATCTTGCCGCGGACCGGTTGGTAGGAGTCGAATTCGCATTCCACCAGGCCTTCGCCGCGAGTCAGCGCCGGTAGCTGTTGCTGCAACTCGTGCACCCGGGCCGCCGGGATCTCACCCACCAGTGTGTACGACTAACCTCGCATCTGCTGTGTTTGCACAGCGGCCCGCAGCCGCGCTATTGCGGACACCGTCGCCCCGAACGTGTCCGACGGGATCTCGAGGTGGAAGCGGTGTATTGGCTCGCAGACCACGGTGCCGGCCTGCTTCAGCGCGCCCATCAGCGCTAGCGGGGTCAGCAGACGGAAGTCAGAGGCGGTGGTCCCCGGCCACCGTCGTGGTGGGGCCTGGTAGTCGCAGTCGGTCATGGTGACGGTGCAGTCAATGACTTCCCATCCGTAGATCCCCTGGCGTAGGATCTCTAGCACGGTGCGCTCCATTGCCTCATAGAATTCCCCGACTGTCTTGTAGACGTGAGTCGGTATCGATCCTACCTTGACATCCAGCCCGAACTGCACCCCCGTGTCGGGCGCGGCCGGCTCAATGCGCAGCCCGATGGTGGCGAGGAACGGAGTGGCCGGCGAACGTGTCTTGGGGAGCAGCTCGACGGCCGCACCGATGCCGATGGGCCGTTCGATGCAGATCGTCGTCGTTTCACGGAACTCGACGTCGATGTTATAGTCGTTCGCCAGCGTCGCCCCGACGACCTCTTTCTGCACCTCACCGTAGAGCAAGACGAATATTTCCTGCCTGCTGTCGTCCTGCCGCACGTTGATCAGCGGGTCCTGCTCGGCGAGTTGGGTGAGCGCGACGTGCAGTGCGCCTTTATCCGCGGTGTTACGGGGAACGACGACTGTTTCCAGCGTCGGCGGGGCGAATAAGTTGCGCTCCGGGGTCGTCCGCGGTTCGCCTATCGCGTCCCCGATCCGAACTTCCCCGAGACCCCAGAGCCTGCCGATCCGTCCCGCGGCGACCGAGTCTCGCTGGACGGTCGAGCCGCGGTCGAAAACGCTTACTCCGGTGACCTTCCCCACCTCGTTCCGGTCAAATCGCAGAAGATCCCGCCCCCTTACCGTCCCCGAGAACATACGGACGTACGCGATCTTCTCCCCTGCCTGACCTCGTTCGACCTTGAAAACGGTGCCCGAGAGCAGGCCATCAGCATCGCCTTCGGCCGCAGGCGGCAACTCCGTGATGCCGGAGATCAGCTCATCCACGCCCGCACCCGTGATCGCCGAACCGAAGAACACCGGATGCACCAGCGCCTTCCCGGTCTGCGCCGCAAGCTCGCCGCGGAGTCGGCGGTACGAGACCGTTGCCTCGTCGTCGAGGTAGGCGGCAAGAAACGCATCGTCGTGGTCGGCGAGCAGATCGACCAGTCCGGAAGTAAAGTCGGTGTCGGCGGCACCGTAAGGCGTGAAACTGGGACTGCGGGTTCCCAACCCGCTGGCCGATCCCATCGGGATGATCGCCGGCGTCAGTCTCTCGGCGATGCTCCGCAGCAAGCGTTCACATTGCGCGCCGCTACGGTCGATCTTGTTCACGAAGATCAGGGTCGGAACGCGCAGCCGTTGTAGCGTCCGCATCAACACGCGGGTCTGTGCCTGCACGCCCTCCACCGCGGAGACCACTAGCACGGCGCCGTCAAGAACGTTTAGCATCCGCTCTACCTCTGCGATGAAATCAGGGTGGCCAGGGGTGTCGACCAGGTTGACCGTGACGTCGTCGATAACGAACGAAACGACGGCAGACTTGATCGTGATGCCACGTTGCCGTTCTAGCGTTAGGGTATCGGTTTGGGTGCTTCCGTCATCGACCCTGCCGATCTCGTCGATGACACCGGCGGCGTGGAGCAGCCGCTCGGTCAGGGTCGTCTTACCGGCGTCTACATGCGCCAAAATCCCCAAGTTCAAAGTGCTCATAGAGCGTCATGTCCACTAAGTAGGTGGCGATTACCTCCTGGGTAGACATGAACGCTCGGCGCATTTTCCTCTCCTTTGTAGATCGGCCGTTGCCCGGAGTACAGCACATGGCAATGCCTGGCGTCAACCGATGCGTTGGGCGATTCGGCCCACGAGCTGGTGAATCAGCCAGTTTCTCTGAGCGTCGAAGATCACGCGATCACCGCGAGAGGGCCTCGCCCATCCTTTGGAGCGCCCTGCTGATGTTCTCGCAGGAATTGGCGTAAGAGAGGCGCAGGTGGCCCTCCCCGTGGTGGCCGAAGGCCGTGCCCGAGAGGCACGCTACGCCTGCTTCGTCGAGGAGTAGATCGGCCAGTTTGTCCGCCGGGTAGCCGGTCTCTGTGATGCGCGGGAAGGCGTAAAAGGCACCCTGGGGCGTTATGCACTCAATGCCAGGCAACTCGTTGAGGCCGTCTACGATCAGGTCCCGGCGCGCCATGAACTCGGCGAGCATGCTCTCCACGGCATCCTGCGGGCCTTCGAGGGCCGCGAGTCCGGCGTACTGCGTGGCCGCGCTGGTGCAGGAGTTGGAGTTGACCTGCAGCTTGGCCACCTCCTCTGCGAGGGGTTCGGGCATTACGCCGTAGCCGAGCCGCCAGCCCGTCATCGCGTACGTCTTCGAGAAGCCGTCTAGTATGATCGTCCGCCCGTCCGGGCCGAGGCCGTCCTCAGAGGCGATGCTGGCGAAGTCGCCCGTATAGAGCAGGCGCGAGTAGATCTCATCGCTCAAGACGAAAACGTCGGGACGCTCGCGCAGGATGCGGGCGAGCCCGGCGATGTCCTCGGCCGTCAGTACACCGCCCGTCGGGTTGGCCGGGGAGTTGAGGATCACCAGTTTGGTGCGCCCGTTAATGCCTGCGCTAAACTCGTCGAGATCGAACCGAAACCCGTTCTCCTGGCGCAGCGGTACGAAGACGGGCCTCCCGCCGACGAAGTTCACCATTGACTCGTAGATCGGGAAAGCGGGATTGGGCAGCAGCACCTCATCGCCCTCGTCGACGAGCGCCAGGATGGTGAAGAACATTATCGGCTTCCCGCCAGGCGTGACGACTACCTGTTCGGGACCGACGTTTATGCTCCGGCTACGCGCCACGTCGCCAGCGATAGCTTCGCGCAACTCAGGAATGCCGGCAGTGGGAGTGTAGTGGGTATGCCCTTCGCGCAGCGCCTGGCAGCCGGCCTCGACGACGTGGTCCGGCGTATCGAAGTCGGGTTCGCCGATCTCGAGGTGGATGATCTCACGCCCCTCTGCCTCCAGAGCCTTCGCTTTAGCCAGGACCGAAAAAGCCGTCTCTGTCCCCAGACGCTCCATCCGCCTCGCCAGTTTCACACTTTCCTCCGCTCGATCGAGATCAGGCACTTCCCGCATTACACCACAGCAGAGCAGGATGGAGCGCAGTGCGTTCGCTAAAGCGATGGGCCTGATCCAGGCCCGGTCCTGGCGCGTACCTCTGTTGTCTACATTTTGCGCCTCTGTTACCGATATGTAACAGAAGAGGTGTAAAAGGGGCATAGTGCGCTTCACAGGAAGACGGAGGACCAGAATGATAAGAGTTTGTATCGAGGTGGATCGCGGCACAGACCGCTCCACGACGTTGTTCGTCAGGGCCGAGAGCATCTTGCGGGCGCTGGAGGTGGCAGGGGAACAGAACCCTGGTTGCGCCTCGAGCGTGGTGTTCCCTCTCGACCCCGATACTTTCTTCGTGCGGGATGCCTCAGAAGGAATCGAAGCCGAGGTCGCCGAGGTAGCTGCTTAGGCTTCCCTGGACACGGGCGGGTGCTAGACTGGCCCGTGTGAAGCACATCGTCACCGCCCGAGCAGACATCGTCGGCAGCCTCCTGCGGCCTCGGGAGTTGCTCGAGTCGCGCGAACGCTACGCCGCAGGCGGGCTCTCCACAGCCGAGTTCAAGCGTACCGAGGATCGGGCCGTAGAACAGGCTATCGGGTTGCAGGAGCGGGCAGGCCTCCCTATCGTCACGGACGGTGAGATGCGCCGGGAGTCTTTCCAGAGCCAGATGGTAGAGGCCGTCGAAGGCTTCGGCGAGCACGACATGGACGCCTGGCTGTGGGGAGAGTGGCACGGAGACGAGGCGGTAGGGGAGAAGAGGACGGAGCGCCCACAGACCCTCGGGGTGGTCGGGAAGCTGCGGCGGAGGCGCCACCTCTCGATCGAGGAGTTCGTGTATGCGCGGGGCCGCACGGACAGGACCGTGAAGGTCACACTGCCGAGCCCGAGCATGTACGCGAACCTCTGGTCTCCCGAGCTATCCGCCAGGGCATACCCGACGCTCGACCTCTTTCTGGAGGACGTGGCGCAGATCCTGCGCGAGGAGGTCGAAGAGCTGGCGAGGCTCGGGGCCGAGTACATCCAGCTCGACGCGCCGCATTACCCGCTGTTGCTAGATCCCAAGACCCGCGCGTTCTACGAGCGGTTGGGCTGGGATCTCGACCGCTGGCTGAGTCGGGGGATCGAGCTCGACAACTACGTGATCGGGGACCACAGCGACGTCACGTTCTCCTTCCACCTCTGCCGGGGCAACCAGGGGAGCCGCTGGCTGGTCTCGGGCTCCTACGAGCCGCTGGCGGGCCGCATCTTCGGCGGCATAAACGCGCAGCGGTTGATGCTCGAGTACGACGACAAACGCTCGGGCGACTTCGGCCCTCTCTCGCACGTGCCCGACGACAAGGTCGCCGTCCTTGGCCTCGTCACCACCAAGACGCCCCGTCGCGAGACGAAAGAAGAGCTCGAAGCCAGGCTTCTCGAGGCGTCGAGGTTCGTCCCTCTGGAACGGCTGGCCTTGAGCCCGCAGTGCGGCTTCGCCACCTCCATAGTTGGCAACGCCCTAAGCGTCGAAGACGAAGAGTACAAGCTCCGTACCATAGTCGAGACCGCAGAGCAGGTCTGGGGGTAGACGACCCTCCAGCACACAGGCTGGCCTGGTTGAGACGAGTGCCGCAAGAGCGCCGCTACCGCTTCGCCGGGTGCGTCAGCCGGTGAACAGGCCCTTTACGTCCGGTTTCAGGCGTCCATCGTCGTCGAGGTAGTCGCGCCAGGAGCGTTTGGGGTCGTAGCCGAGCATGCGCCTGGCTTTCTCGATGGAGATGCCTGAGGAGTCCTCGCGGGAGAGGGGCGTCTTTACCTCGACCTGGTCTCCGTAGTGCTCGCGCACGGCGGCCTCGAATGGCCTGCCGCCCACGTTATCAGGCGAGGCGATGTAGAAAACTTCGTGGCCAGGCAGGTCACTCTCGGCGGCGAGCACCATGGCGTCGGCCAGGTCGTAGACGTCGATGTAACTCCAGAAGCCCGCGCTCAGCTCAGAGCGGTCGCTGACCATCGGGCCGAGGTTACGCTCGTAGTTGCCCTCGTGCTGAACCCAGGAAGGGCGTATAGAGATGCACCTGATGTCCGAGCGCCGAATGGCACCGTCCATCAGGAGCTCGCCGAAATACTTGGCTGTCGCGTAGGGGTCCTGGGGACGGATCGGGTGTTCTTCGTCCACAGGCACGTAATCAGGAAGGAAAGGCCGTTCGGGGAAGAAGAACCCAGGCACCGTCTCGCTGGA
>JACCSM010000332.1 GCA_013698525.1 Rubrobacteraceae bacterium | reverse complement strand
TCACGCGCGATCTTCTCCGCCTCCTCCAGCCGGTTCACCACTTCCTGGTACGGTTTGACCCTGAGTGCGGCCGGGGTCCAGCCCAGGATCGCGTCGCAGAGCTGCTCGGGAGACGGGTCGTGGATCTTGGTCAGCGCGTCATAAGCGTTTTCATAGTACGCGAGAGCTTCGCGCATCGCGTACACCTTCACCGCCTGCGCACCCGCCTGCATCGCGTAGTCGGCGGCGCGTTGCCACTCTTCCCCGAGCCGGTAATGATATGCCAGCGCCGGCGCCAGCTCGCCCCGCTGCTCCGGATAGAGATGTTCGAGCACCTCGCCCGCACGCCGGTGTAGCTCCTTGCGGCGTCTGATCAGCAGCAATTCGTAGGCTGCTTCCTGGGTCAGGGCGTGCTTGAAGATGTACTCTAGTTCGGGATCATGCACCCGCTCGCGCACCAGCTCCTCGTAGGTCAGGACGCCGAGGTGAGGCTCAACGTCTTCGATTTGTTCGGACGGCGGCGCCGCCGCGCAGGTCGCCATCAGCGCGCGGTACGCGAAGATGCGTCCTAGGACGGCGGCGGTCTGGGCCACATGCTTCGTATTCTCCGGTAGACGGTCGATGCGTGCGCTAAGCACGCCGGTCAGCGTATCGGGGATGGTGACGTTCACGATCTCCCGTGTCGCGCGCCAGTGACTATTCTCCTGGACAATGTATTCGGAGTCGATCAGCGACCGGATGACTTCCTCGACGAAGAATGGATTACCCTCAGCCTTGTCCAGGATCAAGTTGCGCACGCTCTCGGGCAAATCCTCGATGTAGAGCAGGTTGCCGAGCAGCTCCTTCGAATGTGCGGCGTCGAGCGGCTCGAGCAAGATCTCGGTGTAGGGCCCGCTCAGCTTACTACGTACTCTCTCGATGGCCGACCAGCTTGGCGCGTCTTTGTCGGGTCGGAGCAGGCAGGTGATCACAAGCGGCAAGTCCTCCACCAGGCCGGCCACGCCCAGCAAGAGGTCGAGCGATGCAGTATCCGCCCAGTGCAGATCGTCGAGTACGATCACCGTAGGCATCAGGCTGGCGCTAGCACGGAGGTAGCCCCGGGTCGCTCTGGTAATGTGCTCGACCAGCGCGTCACCCTCCAGCGCCGTGAGTGCCTCGAGCGTCGCATCGCTCTCGACGGAGAGGATCACCTCGAGGTACTGCGGTTCGCCCTCGGGCATCGCACCGCAAACTGCATCGCGATGTAGTTTCTCGCGTACGACCTCAGGTGCCTCGCCATCCTGCGCACCGATAGCCTCGCGGATTACCTGCCGCCACGGATAATATGTGACGGCCTGCCCATAGGAGAGGGCCCGCCCCTCGAGCCAGGCTACCTGTGGTCCTGACTTCGCCGACTCGCTGACTTCCGCCAGCAATCGCGACTTGCCCAATCCCGCTTCGCCGATCACCGCCACGAACGCGCCACGCCCCTCGCGCACCTCGTTCAGCTTGTCGTTCACACGCTTGAATTCGGCAGCGCGGCCTACCAGCGGCGAGGTCAATCCCTCTAGACCTCGCACCTTGCCCGGAACGGCCCTGGGAGCAAGCACCTCATAGGTCACGATGGGCGCGGACTTGCCTTTGACCATCGCGCCGCCGCGCGGCCGTAATTCGAAGAGCTGCTTGACGAGGTGATACGTATCAGCACTTATGAGCACGGTACCTGGTAAGGCGGCGCTCTGCAGTCTCGCAGCTACGTTCGTAGTATCGCCCATCGCCGTGTATTCTGTCCTGATCTCGTCGCCGACGGCGGCGAGCACCGCGAGGCCCGTGTTGATTCCGACCCGCACGTCGAAGTCGACCCCGTAGTCCACCTTGACCACTTTCGCGTATTCGCTTGCGGCCGCCTGGATATCCAAACCCGCGCGAACCGCGCGTTCCGCGTCGTCTTCGTGTGCGACTGGCGCGCCGAAAAAGGCGAGGATCGCATCTCCTAGCAACCTCGCAACCGTACCATCGTATTTCTTGACCGACGCGTTGAGGAAGGCAAATGCGCCGTTCATGATCTCCGCGACCTGCTCGGGGTCGAGCCGCTCGCCAAGCCCGGTCGAGTCGACCACGTCGGCGAACAGTACCGTCACGTACCTGCGTTCGCCATCGACCCGAACCTGGGCTTCGAGCTGGTTACCGCAGTTCAGGCAGAATTTTGCGCCCTCGGGGTTGGCCATCTGGCAGCGGGGACAGTTCATCTCAACACCTCATACCAAATTTGGGTAAATGCCAGCAGCGCGACGGAGACCACCATTGCGCACGGGCTTCCGCCTCCTGCTCCTCGTAGTGGATTCCCGCTTGCGCGGGAATGACGTATGGGAGGGCATCTGCTTACCAGAAGTCCGAACGCGGCGCTGTTCAAACTGGCTCGGTATCACTCAGAATGGAGCAGCTACCCATGGCCTGGATAATAATCACCCTTAGAAAGCAATTCAACAGGTCTGGCTTCGGCCTCTTCTGGGCCCTGCTCCTTCTCATTGCTCCAGTCCTTGCCTTGCGATGAGAAACACGCCGTTCAACGGGTTGTCGCTGACAGCGTCCCTGACCTCCGAGCGGGCCAGCGCCCTCTCGAACCGTTCGCGCGTCGTCGGCGCTCGGAAGATGCCGCCCGAAGGGTAGACCGGCAGATCGCCAAGACAGCGTAACACCGCCAGTGCGATACCCGCAAGGTGGTCTGCGGCCTCGTTCAGGATACTGGTGGCCGTCTCGTCGCCCTCCTGCGCAAGAGAAGCGACGAGCGGAACCAGGCCGGCGACTTCGGCCTCGGAGAAAGAGGCCGAGTAAACCTCACGGATTACCTGGCGGTCGTCGTCCGTTCCGAACCGTTGCATGACGCGTTTTTCGAGCGCGGTCTTCGGACGCACACCGGCGCGGGACTTCAGGACCGCCTTTATGGCCTGGAGGCCGATCCAGAACCCACTCCCCTCGTCGCCCAGCAGGTGTCCCCAGCCACCGATGCGCAGGGCCTCACCGGAGCCGCTACGGCCGTAGGCGACCGAACCCCCGCCGCCGATTACAATGACCCCCGGCTCTCCGCCGGTCGCCGCGGCCCAGTTGCCCACGTAGTCAGGGATGGTGTGTATCCGGCAGATCCCTGGCACAGCCCGTTCCATCTCTTCCCGGATAAGTGAGGGGATGGTCTCGTCGCCTTCCAGGTAGCCCGTGAGGCTGAAGCAGGCGGCCTCGGGCGGCTCCTTTGAGGCGCCTCTCAATACAAGACTCAGGTCTTCCGCGATGCCCCTGACCACGCCGCGGAGGTTATCCATCGCCCCTGGTTTCCAGGACGTAGTCAGCGCGCCGGCGCGCCGGTGGAGGGCGACACGGCCCTGGGCACGCTGCAGCTCGGGCAGCCCGCCTGGATCTCGGGACGCACCGGCTCGCCCGTCGTGTCGGACTTGCGCAGCCGCGACATAGCTGCGGGTGGGCAAGGGGCGCCTCTGGCGAGCATCTTCGACGTCTTGTTGTTCGGGGGCGGCGAGGAGACGCGGGCTGCGCTCAACCTCGGCGGCATCGCCAACCTCACGGTCGTACCTGGCGGCGAAGCCGAGGACCCTGCATTCGCCTTCGACGTCGGGCCTGCCAACGCTCTTCTCGATGCGGCCGTAGAGTACCTCACCGATGGCTCCGAGTCCTACGACAAGGACGGCCGGAGGGCCGCCAGGGGCGAGATCCACGAGGGGCTACTCTGTTCGCTCCTCGAGGAGCCCTACTATAGACTGGGGCCGCCCAAATCCACCGGGAAGGAGCTCTTCAACCTGCCCTACCTTCTCGAGCGCCTTGCGCCTTTCGGGGACCTCGGAGCCGACGACCTGGCAGCGACCGTTACGGCGCTGACCTCGAGGACGGTGGCGGATGCGCTGGAGCGCTACGACGTCCCTGAGGTCGTTGCTTCGGGCGGGGGAACCTCTAACCCTACGCTGATGGGCATGCTGCAGGAGGACGTCCCAAGGGTGCGGCTGCGTACGATCGAGGACTGGGGCATCCCATCTGGCGCCAAGGAAGCCTACGCCTTCGCCCTAATAGGATTTCTGAGCGTGCACGGTTTGCCTGGAAACGTGCCCTCCTGCACTGGGGCGCGTTCGGCAGTAGTGCTTGGCAGCATCACGCCCGGACGCTCGCCCCTCGTGCTGCCCGACCCGGTCTCCAGGGCGCCCGGTCATCTCAGGATCGAAGCTTCCGTCCCAAGCATCTAGGTCACCCTCCTGACAATGCCGCTAGCGCACCCTGTACGAAAGTATGGGTCCAAAACCGTACTACCGCACGATGCAAAAAGTCTCACCGGGCGCAAGGATAAGAGCCGAGGGCAACGGAAGGAGAAGATCCAATGAACGATGAACTGCTGGAGCAGGTCGAGCGCGAGGTCTTGGAGTGGCAGGGGGTCACCACCGGCGACACTGGAAGGGGCGGACTGCAGTTCAGTTATGGCCGGGTTGAGCTCGGGCACCTGCACGGCTCCAGCTTCGCAGACCTGCCATTTCCCAAGAAGGTCCGCGACGAGCTCATAGAGGAGGGGCGGGCCTCGGTACATCCGCCGTTGCCCGACTCAGGCTGGGTGCGACGAAGGATGGAAGGCCCGGAGGACACGCAGGCCGTGATCGAGCTCTTCCGCATGAACTACGACCGCGCGAAGGCCCGCGCAGAGCGGCGCGCGGCGTCGGAGAACGAATAGCCATGGAGGGATCCAGGAGCGGCACCATAATCAGCACGATCCGAGAAATT
>JACCSM010000273.1 GCA_013698525.1 Rubrobacteraceae bacterium | reverse complement strand
TGTCCTCGGAGCGGAAGATGATCTTGTCTCCCCTCCTGCTCCACGCGGCGGGGTCGTGCAGCCACTGCTGCACCAGCTCCTCCCGGACGCGGTCGTGGCGGCTCCTTCCGTACTCATCCATCGTGACGATCCGGCACCAATCGGGCAGGGGGTCGGAGGCGTGCTCTGAGATTATCTCCCTCAGCACAGATGAGGAGAGATCCAGCACGTCGAGAGGGTCCTCGCGCTCCTGGCGTATGCGCGGTAGCATCCTTGCCAGGTACTTCCTGTAGAGTGCGGTGCCGAGGTTGGCTTTGATCTGCTTGACGTGTCTGCCGAGTCTTCTCGCCTCGCCGGTGTGGTCAGGGAGCGACGCACCAGTGTAGACGATCAAGGCCCGCTTGCGGATCTCCGAGTCGAAGGTGTCTTGCCCGGCGTTCATCGAGAGGACCACGGGTGGGTACTCTTTCATCCTGACGTGGTCGTCCTTGATGAGGGCGGCGCCGTGCTGGCCGAAGCGGGTCTTGTCCATGTCGTCGAAGACGAGCGGGTAGCGGCGGTTCTGCTCCATGAGTACGGGGACCTGGCCTTTGGTAAACCAGTCGTTGGGAGGGAATCCCTCTTTGCCGAACATCGAGAGGAGCATGGTCCCCACGAGCTCGGACTTGCCGCAATTGCTCTTGCCGTAGAGCAGCCCGAAGACGGGGTAGTCCCAGACGTCTTCTCCCCTGGCGAGCGCTGAGTTGCGCAGGTCGCACACGAACGGACCCGCGTAGAACCAGCTCCAGAACATGAAGTAGTCCCGCGCGAGCTTCTCGTGCTGGCCCTTGAAGAGCCGGTATCCACTGAAGTATTCGAGCCACGCCCGCACGTCCGTCCCGACGGCCTCTGCTGGGACGTTCAGATCCAGCTCCTTGCCCGAGAGCACTACCAGGCCCGAATCCGGGTGTATGCTCAGGTACTCCTCCGGGTTCTCTTCCTGTGTGCGCGAGTTGCTCTTGACGTAGCGCACGGCGCGCTGCGCCGCCTGACGGTCTATCTTCGCCACGCCGCCCTTCGTCTCTATGGCGGAGGAGATGCCGCCGTAGCGCTTCGGTGGCCTGGAGCGGACCGCCTTGTGCACGGTAGAGAGATCCGGAGGTCCGTCTTGCACGAGGATGACCTTGGGCGACTGCGCGTCCTTCCTTGCCGGAGAGAGGGCGGGGATGTTCGCGGCGTCGAACTCTCCGTCGATCTGGGCCCGCTCGATGATGCTTGTGGTGGACCTGTCCCTGATCCGCTCGTACGCGTGGTTGAAGTGCTCCCAGGCCGACGGGTCGTCGTCGAAGCAGACGTAGCTCTCGTTCTGCGCCCCCGAGAAGGCTCTCTCCGAGAAGTTGGCCGAGCCTGTTATGACGCGGGTGCCGGCATCTCCTTCCAGCAAGAACAGCTTTTCGTGGGAGATTATGTCCTGGACGACGTGGAGTTTGATGGCTCCTGACTCGATCCTCTCCTTGATGAAGTCCTTGCCCCTGGTGGCGTCGATCAGCTCTTTCAGCAGCAGCTCCTGGAAATGGAGGTAGGAGGCCATGTCCCCGAGGATGTCCGGACGGCCGAAGACGATCTCCAGGTGCTCCATTTCTTCCGCAGCCCTGTTGATGATGGAGGCACTACTCGAATAGGTTAGTACCTTCATCGAGGAGTAGCCTGCTATGAGCTCGTCGAAGGAGCTCTTGTCGAAGCCTTCGAAGTGAGCCCGGACGATGCCAAGCTTCGCCGTTTCATCCAGAAGCGCGTCCTGGAACAAAGAGTGTGCCGAAGGGTCGTTTTTCGCTGTCAACAGTCAACTCCCAACAAGCTACGGTCCCCACGAAGCTCCAGGCTTACCCTCGCAGATCTGATCCTCTACCCAGGACGATACTACGACACTAGCGACTACGCCACGATCCGTGCCCGGTGATAGACTCAGGACATACGCAGTCGAAGACGTTAGAATGACCAGCATGAGCGGGTATACCTCATACGGTATCTGCGCCCTCTGTGGTAAGCGCACTACCAAAGCGGCGATGACGCGCCACCTGGGCAGCTGTCTGGCCGAGCACGAACCTTCCCGCGGAAAGGACGCACGGCTCTTTCGTCTGCGGATCGAAGACGCCTACTCCCCCATCTTCTGGATGGATGTGGAGATAAAGGCCACGGCCACCCTCGAAGTGTTGGATGACTTCTTGAGGCATAAATGGCTGGAATGCTGCGGCCACCTCAGCGCTTTCTACATCGATGAGGACACTTTCATGGTCCCCTCCGCCTACAGGATGGAGCAGGTCGGGTTGTTCGCAGATCCCAACGAACGCAGCATGAAGGTCAAGCTCGGCGGGATCCTGAACAAAGGCAGCCGTTTCGAGCACGTCTACGACTTCGGCACTTCCACGGATCTGAAACTGCGTGTGGTAGATGAGCGCCAGGGGCGCATCGGCAGCGATTCTGTGCGTCTATTGAGCCAAAATGAGGCACCGGTCTGGGAGTGTGAGGTTTGCGGTGAAGACGCAAGCTGGATCTGCACCTTCTGCATGTACGAACGGGGGAACCCCTTCTATTGCGAGCTTCACGCTGAGGACCACGAGTGTGAAGAGCCTGAGATGGTGCTTCCCGTAGTGAACTCTCCACGCATGGGCATGTGCGGCTATGATGGCTGAGTCGCGAGAATAAACCTTACGTCACTCACAGGTCTGAGTGGTTCCGGCCACTACTGCGCGTCCCCCAGAAACGGATTCACGACCGTGAGGCCCTCGATCCGCTGCCCATGCTGAAGGTCTTCGGTCAGGAGGGTGTCCGCTCCACCCCGCAGGGCTGCCTCCAGGATCAGGGCGTCCCAGAAGGAGAGCATGAGCTCTCGGCTACGACTAACCGCTCCGACCACGATCGTCCAGTCTTCCGCTGCGGGCGAGAACCCGGCCAAGATCTCCAGCGCCTCCTGGGCTTCGGTCACCGAGAGCGGTCGCGATAACCTGCGGACGGAGACGTAGAACTCTCGCAATACCTGCACCGAGAGCATCCCCTCGCCCTCCTCGAGGTGCTCCCGGATCAGGCCCAGTGCCACGGCCCTCTTCTCGGCCTCGCCCTCGTCGAAGGCGTAGACCAGCACGTTGGTGTCAAAGAAAGGGCGCATCACCCGCGCCTGTACCGCCCGAGCCTCTCCTCGTATAACTCCTCACGCTTGGGCAGTCCATTTCCCCCGCTGCTCGCGCGCGAATTCCTTGCGACCTCGAGGATCCTGCGCCCAGCCTCCCGTCGCTCTTGCCTCCTATCCGCGTACGCCTCCAAATATTCTCGCAGGACCGCGTTCACCGAGGTGTCCTCCTCCAGCGCCCGCATCCGCGCCCGCTTCAGTGTGCCCTCGTCCACCGTGATCGTCAGGTTCGTCATGCCGCCCCTTTCTACACGGGATCAGTGTAGCACGGAAATCACTCCAGGCTATCGGCTGTCAGCTGTTGTCCTCGGAGGAGGCCGACCAGGGGT
>JACCSM010000242.1 GCA_013698525.1 Rubrobacteraceae bacterium | reverse complement strand
GGCGGTCATCCCTGTGTGTTCGTGTCAAGCCGATTTCCTCTCGGCCCGCGCTATCAAGCGAAGATCTCCCCCCTGGGCATAAAGAGCCGCCTGTAGGTCGCCAGGGCGTATCTGTCGGTCATGCCAGCTACGAAATCTATGGTCTCCGTTATGGGGTCGGGATCGCTGTCAGGCCGCTCCTCCTGGTGCTCGAGGTAGTACTCGAATAGGGCCTTAACTACCCTGGCCGCCTTCTGGTTCTCTCTCGAGCCCGGTTTGTCGTACACGCGCCGGAAAAGCCATGCCCTGAGCTCCATAAGGGCCCCGTATACCGGATCCGACAGGGATATCTCACCTTTCACTGTCGAGTTGGAGATCATATCCCTTACGAGGGTGTCGATCCTGGCGCTCATCTGTTCTCCGAGAACCGATATCGAACCTCCCGGGAGGTCGCTGCTGGCGATGATCCCTGCCCGCAACGCGTCATCCACGTCGTGGTTCACGTACGCGATCCTGTCAGCGACGCGTACGATTTCACCCTCCCTGGTGGATGGATAGCCCTCTCCTGTATGGTTACGTATCCCGTCTCTGACCTCGTACGTAAGGTTCAATCCGTCTCCTTGTTTCTCGAGGTGGTCGACGACGCGCAAGGAGTGTTCGTTGTGGCGGAAGGTGCGTCCGTGGGCTGCGAGGGCATGGGAGAGAGCTTCTTCTCCGGTGTGTCCGAATGGGGTGTGGCCGAGATCATGCCCGAGGGAGATCGCCTCCGTGAGGTCTTCGTTGAGGCCGAGAGAGCGGGCTATGGTACGCGAAATCTGCATCATCTCCAAGGTGTGCGTGAGGCGTGTCCTGAAGTGGTCGCCGTCAGGGGAGATGAAGACCTGAGTCTTGTGCATGAGCCTGCGGAAGGCCTTGGCGTGGATAATGCGGTCCCTGTCGCGCTGGAAGTCGTTTCGGACCCCGTCGTGAGGCTCCGGCCTCTGGCGTCCTGCGCTGTTCTCAACGGCCCAAGAGAGAGTGTCCCGGCTGGGGCCGACCCCGGGTCTGGGAGATCTCATACCCTGCGTCCGGCGCCGGCGAGTCGGGGGCCGACCAGGGTATTTCCGGGAGCGTGGGCCAGGACGTGGGAGCGGACTACCCTGAGGACGCTCTCTTTCGGCCCCGTTTGCGCGGGCGCTTGACGGATGGGGTATTCGACCAGTGTTCTCAGGCTTTCGAGAGTGCCTGGAGCGAGCGGGAACGCGTCGCCGGTCGCCGAGCGGCATTCCTGGCACAGGACCCCTCCGTGGTCGGGGGCGAATTGCAGCGGCTCCGAAGCGACGTCGAGGTCCGTTCCACACACCAGGCAGACGTCCAGTTGCGGCGCGTAGCCGGCCAGGATGGAGAGCTTTATGCCGAGGGCCGCTTCGATGGTCTCGAAGCCAGAATCGCACGTCTCCAGCGTGTCGAAGGCGTTGTAGAGCAGATTGAAGACCCTTCGGTCCCCCTCGTCGCCTCCCGAGAGGGCGCGCACGCTCCCTACCATACCTGCTGCGGTCTCGAAGCGGGCGAGATCCTCCCTGACGCCGTGGAAGCTGCGGAGCGTCTCCGCCTGGGTCACCGTGTCGAGCGTCCTGCCGTGGTAGGCGATGAAGTCGACGCAGGAGAGCGGTTCGAGGCGGGCGCCAAAGCGTGACCTGGTACGCCTGATGCCCTTCGCGATGGCCGAGACGAGCCCTGCGTCCCTGGTGTAGAGGTCCAGGATCCTGTCCGCCTCCGAGTAGCGGATCGAACGCAGCACGATCCCCTTACTCTTGTAGACCGCCACCTTCGGCCTCCTCCATCACGGCGACGCTCCGGCTCATGCCGAGCCGGGACGCACCTGCGTTGAGTATGTCCAGGGCGTCCCTGAGGGTGCTGATACCACCCGAGGCCTTTACAGCTAGACCTTCGGGTGCCTCTTCCCTGAGCAGGGCCACATCTTCTGGCGTTGCGCCTACAGGGCCGAAGCCCGTCGAGGTCTTCACGAAATCCGCGCCGCTTGCCGCCACGATCTGTGTCGCGAGCCGCTTCATCTTGTCCGAGAGGTAGGCGGTCTCGATAATGACCTTGACGACCACGTCATTCAAGCCATTGTTCATGGCTACCGCGCTTACCTCCTGGGTGAGGCTCGCGAGCTCGTCGGCGACGTAGTCGAACTCCCCTGAGAGGAACTTCGAGATGTTCATGACCACGTCGAGCTCCGAGGCTCCCCTGGTGACCGCTTCGCGAACGGCCGCAACCTTCACCGCGGTGGCCTCATATCCAAAAGGGAAGGAGATCACCGTCGCCACCTTCACGTCGGCCCCACGCAGCTCCCTGGCGGCAAGAGGGACGTAGGAGGGCGGGATGCACACCGCCGCGAAATGATAGCGGGTAGCCTCCCCACAGAGGCGTACGATCCCCTGCTCCGTGGCATCCGGCTTCAAGAGAGTATGGTCCACCGTCTTCGCGAACTCGCGCACCCTCATCGCCAAAACGCTTCACTCCTCTCTCGACCCTACACAAAGGGTGATTATAAACCCAACCGCTCCAGAAACTTCCTGTCGCTCCTCCATCCCTGGCTAACCTTTACCTTCAGGTCGAGGTAGATGCGAGTGCCGAGGAGGCGTTCGACGTCGCGGCGGGCCTCGGTGCCGATCTGCTTTATGGTCCTTCCGCCCTTGCCGAGCACGATCATACGCTGTGTTGCCCGTTCGACGTGGATGACGGCGTAGACGACTGTGACGTTCTGCTTGGTCTCTACGTCTTCGATCTCGACGGCCACGGCATGCGGCACCTCTTCCCTGAGCACGTTCAGGGCCTTCTCCCGCACGTACTCGGCGAGGATAAGCGACTCGGGGTAGTCCGTCACCATTCCCTCCGGGAAATAGCGGGGCCCGCGCGGTAGTAGTTCGACGACGGATTCCATCAAGGGTTCGACGTTGGTGCCGTTGGATGCGCTGATCTGGAACACATCGGCCCATTCCCCTAGCTCCGAGACCGCATCTACTATTGGCAGTGCGCTTTCACGGGTGGGCAGGAGGTCGGTCTTGTTGATGGAGACGATGGACGGGGTGCCCGAGCCGGCGACGAGGCGGGCTACGTACCTGTCGCCGCGTCCGAGCCCCTCCGAGGCCTGCATCGCGTCGAAGAGCAAGAGGATGACATCCGACTCGGAGAGGCTATCGAGGACCTGCTCCTGCATCCTGGCTCGTAGGGTGTCGCGTGGCTTCTGGGAGCCGGGAGTGTCAACGAAGATCGCCTGGTATCCAGGGCCGTTGCGGACGCCCCGGATCGGGCTTCGCGTCGTCTGAGGACGGGATGAGGTGATGGAGACCTTCCGGCCGACGAGCCTGTTGACGAGCGTGCTCTTGCCGACGTTGGGCCTGCCTACTACGGCGATAAAACCGCTGCGGAGTCCGTTACTCTCTACACCACGCGCGATCTCTTCCATCACAGGTCCTCCGGTCCGAAGGAGTTGGGAAGGATCTGGTCGAACGGGTAGCGCTGTAGTCCCCTACCATCCTCGACGACGACCTCCCTGCAAGAGAACTCCCGCAAGACCTGGCGGCAGGCCCCGCAAGGAAAACATGGCGAGGCGTTAGGGCTAAAGACGGCGACCAGTTCGATCTCCCTGTCTTCAGGGTCTGCAGAGGCCATGGTCGTGGCTGCGTTTCGCTCCGCACAGATCGAGAGTCCGTAGGAGGCATTCTCGACGTTCGAGCCTGAGTGTATGGTGCCGCCTCCTGTCAGGATCGCCGCGCCGACGTGGAAGTTACTGTACGGCGCGTATGCCCGGCTTGCGGCCGCGCGGGCGGCCTCCATCACGGTCTCAGGGTCCAAGGCTCCTCCCCTCATAACAGTTGAAATGCGGCCGTCGTGACGAGGACCCCGATCACAGCCCCCATTATCACCTGGTAGACGCTATGAATCCCGCTCTCGACGCGACTCTGGCAAACGAGCAGGGCCATGAGGAGTGAGATCACGGAGATAAGCCCGGCGTAAAAACCTGCGCCGCCATCGACGGCTATAAAGCTCGCGGCGACCCACCCTGCAAAGGCGACCGCCGCGTGCCCTGAAGGCATCCCGCCGGCGAAGGAGTTCGGGGCGTGGGTCAGCGCCTTGCCGAAGAGGACGACGAGCACGATCACACCAAGCGAGACGAGAGTGAGGTGGGCCGGCTGGCGCCTTATGCTCTCGAGAGTAGCCAGGGAGAGCGGTCCCAGATCGTCAGCCAGGATGAGATAACCGACGAGCAGGGCCCCGACGCTCGAGACCAGGACGGCGCCTGCCGAGATGTCCTTGGCGAGCTTGGCCAGAGGGTGGTACTCCCTTGTGGCAAGGTCGACTATGAACTCCATTGCCGTGTTGAACATCTCGGTCACGAAGACAAGGAGTATGGTCAGAACCAGGACCGCGAGCTCTAACTTGCTGACGCCCAGGAGTAGGCTCGCCACGAGGACCACGACGGCCACAACGACGTGGAAGCGCATGTTGCGCTGGGTCCTGACTGCGGAGATCATACCCCTGTAAGCGTGCTCGAAGCTGCGGGCTACGCCCTGCTGGCCCTTGCCCGGCCGCTCAACCTTCCTGGTCACGAAGCTCCTCCATTACGGCCCGCTGGACCCTCGCCATCTCAGTAGCCCCGAAGTCTTCCCCGTGGTCCATGCCGCCCAAGTGTAGCGCGCCGTGTACCACGAGTTCGTCGACGCCCATCTCGGGGTCAGCGCAGAGAGGGCAGATCACGACCTCCCCCACCATCTCCCCGTAAGGTCCGTCCACCTCGAAGCTGAGCACGTCCGTAGGCTCGTCTCTGTCTCTGAACCTCAGGTTGAGATCATGGATCGTCTCCGGGTGCACGAGGGCCACTGAGACCTCGCCGATTTGCTCCAGTTCGAGGCCCAGGTTGGAGAAGGAAGCGGCGAAGAGGTGGGCGGCTCGCTTCGTATCGAGCCCGGCGTAGCCCACCTCGTCCAGAACGGCGACGGGCATGGGTGGATCACGCCTCAGGTGGTCTCTCCGTTTGTGGCGATCACGGCCTAACTCGCCGCCTTTCCGTTGCGGGTATCGCCCTGGTCATCAGGATACGCGATGCGCGGGCCGAGGAACCCTATGAGCGCCTCGCGGATTGCCTCCCCTGCTTCGTGGATATCGTGCATGGTGAGCTGGCACTCGTCGAACTGGCCGTCCTGCAACTTCCTCCTGACCGTATCGGCGACGACGTCGTCGATACGCTTCGGGGTCGGCTTAGGTAGAGATTTCACGGTCGCCTCGATAGAGTCTGCGAGCATCATGATTCCTGCTTCCTTGCCGCGGGGCAGGCCGCTGGAGTAGCGGAAGTCCGACTCGCGGACCGCATCCTCGTCGGGGGCGTCCTCGAGGGCTTTGCGGTAGAAGTACTCGATGCGGGTCGATCCGTGGTGCTGGGCGATGATGTCAAGGATCTCCTGCGGCAGTCCCCAGGCGCTCCCTATCTCGAGGCCGTCCTTTACGTGGCGTTTGATCACCTTTGCCGAGAGCGTCGGGGAGAGGGCAGCGTGCGGGTTGATCTGGGCGATCTGGTTCTCGATGAAGTAGGCAGGATGTTCCATCTTGCCTATATCGTGGTAGTAGGCACCGACCTGGGCGAGCAGCGCGTCGGCACCGACCCTCTCAGCCGCCCTCTCTGCGAGTAGGCCGACCTGCATCGAGTGGGAGAAAGTGCCTGGAGCGTTACGCAGAAGCTTGTCGAGCAACGGATTACGGGGGTCCGAGAGCTCGAGTAGCTTCAAAGGGGTGAGGATGTTGAAGGCGTCTTCCAGGAAAGGCAGCAGCACCGTCGCGAGCATCAGCGAGAGGAGACCGTTGCCTAGCCCGAGCAGGCCCAACCACAGGGCGTCTTGCGGATCGCCACCGCCGATCAAACCCACGGCGAACGTCACTACGCCCATGACCGCGGCGATGACAAGCCCTGCCTTGAGTAGCCGCTTGCGCGAGTCCACGCGCACGGTGGTGTAGATGGCGAACCCCGACCCGAGCAGAAGGGCGGCGGTCAGGAGGAAGTTGTTGCCGCTGAGGATCCCTACGTTGACGCTGGTGATCACCACCATCAGGAACATGAGCCTCGGTCCGAGCAGCATGGTTCCGATGATGGAGAGGCCGGCGAGTGGTGTGAGATAGGGGTCGAAGTCCAGCTCTATAAAGACCCTGGCGAGCGCCGTGAAAAGCACCGTAAGCGAGGCGGCGAGCACGAGCCGTATCGCCGTGTTCGTCTTGAGTATGCGTTGCCCGAAGCGCTCGAGGAAGTACCAAGCGATCCACATCTCCGCCGCGACCACTATGCCAACCCCCACCAGAGCCAGCCATGGGTCGGATTGCTGGAGCAGTTCGAGCGACTCGAGCCGCGACCTATCGCTCTGGTCTATGATACCCTGGGAGATGACGCGTTCGATCAGGGGCCTTGGTCCTATCCCGATGAGCGCCGTCAAAGTGAGCCAGGTCAAAGCGGTGAGCCCGAAGTAGAGCCTGACCTTGGGTATCCTCTCGATCCAGGCCCTGAAGATCTCGAAACGCGTCGGCGAGCGGTGGAGTTCATCTACCCGCTTGCCCGGTGGTTTCTTGAGGCTTCTCTTCCCGATTTTCATGGTGGCTCCCGGCCCTGTGGCCTAGGCTCTGTCGCCTTCTCCGGCCCCTTCGTAGGCATCGACTATACGCATGACGAGGTCGCTGCGCACGATGTCGTCGCGCCTCAACCCTACGAATGATACGCCTTCTACGTCCGTGAGCGCGTTCCTGGCGTCTTGCAGGCCGGTTATGCG
>JACCSM010000215.1 GCA_013698525.1 Rubrobacteraceae bacterium | reverse complement strand
GTTATGTCCTTGAGGTTGTGTTCGCGCGCGCCCCGCACGACGATCTGCTCTTCCGCGATCTCTGCTCACCCCTCTTCTTCGGGACGCCTACGGGCAAGTATACGGCCCCCTGTTGGGAGGCCAAAGAAGCAATTTGCTTTTGGCCATATTCTAACACCCCAGAGGGCCATTGCCGTGTCCGGGTTTGCGATTTTCGGTGGCCGGGCCCAAAATGATACGCGCCGGTTACACCATGTTGCGAACGGAGCCAGTAGTGATCCTGAAGGACTTCTCACTGATCCTTCTAGAAGAGTTGGACGCGGACTGCCCGCTGCCAGGCGACTCTACCAGGCAGGTACGTGGACTCGCCGTCGACGAGCCGGTGAAGGGTTGGATCTCACCCGATGAAGTAGCCGTAACCGCCCGCGGAACCCTGGATGAGGACTTCATGCAAGGGGTCGCCTCTACCGGCTCTCCTGCCATCGTCTGGCGTCTCGAAGGCGAGGCGCCTGTGGAATCGGTCGAGCGGGCCGCCGCGCTCGGGGTTGGACTTTTCGTGCTCACCCCCGATGTGCCACTCCGGCGGCTCTTCGAGATCTTCTCCAAGGATGACGGGCTGCTGCTGCTCTCCCACGGGGCCGGCCGATCGCTTCTGGAGAGTACCGGCGGTGAGACGGCGCTCGAAGAGCTTGCCGGCAAGGTCTCAGGGATGCTCGGACGTTCCGTGGTCGTTGAGGACCCTGTGGGGCGCCTGATCGCCAGCTCCGGGGACGATAACCAGCTGCGCGCGACGCTCGAAGAGCTGGGGCTACGCGCCTCCAAGAGATCGGGGATCGACGAGACCCGTCGGGAGCGCAGGGACCGCTACGCCAGGCTACCCGATGGGTATCTCTCCGTGCCCGTCGAGCGCTGGCGGATCGCTGACGGCGAACTGTTCTGGACCCCCATCGGCACCGGCGCGCCGGCTGGGTACCTGTGGATCGATCTGGAAGGCGACCATCTGAGGCCAGAAGACGTGGTGCTCCTATACTGGGCCAGGCGCGTCCTCGAGGCCGAGCTCGGCAAGGAGCGTATACGCCTGGAGACGGAACTGGGTGTCAGGGGGGACTTCGTGGACGACCTCGTGAGTGGCCACTACGGTTCTGTCGACCTTCTCCTGCAACGCGCGAGATATCTAGGCGCCGACCTCGCCGAAGGGGCCCTGGTCATGGTCGTCGACATAGACGACTTCGCCCGCTACCTCGCGCGCCGCAAGCCGAAGGAGCCAGCCATCCAGGAGCTCAAGAGGCGCCTGGCTGATGCGGTAAGGCTGCAGACCCGCCAGATCTTCTCGAACTTCCTCCTCGGCCCGCGCTCGGACAACGTCATCCTCTTCCTTGGTTGTGCAGAAGGCGAGGATCCAGAGGATTTGCCTGAGAAGGCGCAACTGCTGGCCAAGGGGGTACAACGCTACGTCAAGGGCCTCCTACCCGACCTTACCGTCTCCGTCGGAATCGGAGGCTACAAGAAGGACCCCGCCCAGCTCCCCGACGCCTACGCCGAGGCCAGGGTAGCGCTCGAGATCGGCCACCGCATCCATGGTCCCTCCAGCGTCTCGACCTTCGGGAGGACAGGAACGTATAAACTCCTCTTCAGGGTGCTTCAGGAGAACCCCGAGGAGCTCGAAGCTTTCTACGGAGAGACCCTCGAGCCCGTCGTCCACTACGACTCCCGCTACGGGACCGAGCTGGTTCAGACCTTGATCACCTACCTCGGCAACGACGCCTCGACCGTAAGGACAGCGGGCGATCTCTTCGCGCACCGCCACACGATCCGCTACCGTCTCGACCGTGTCGGCGAACTGGCAGGCCTCGACGTAGACAAGAGCGAGGACCGCGAACGCCTCACCCTCGGCATAAAGGCGATGCAACTCCTCGGCCGCGTTCCCGAAAAACCATCGAGCTTCGCGGATAGATAGCAAGTCAGCATTTCAGCACGCCGCCTGGCTCCGCCAGACGGCTTGTCAGCATTTCAGCACGCGGCCAGGCTTCACCAGGCGGCTTGTCAGCAAGGACTTGCGCACATGCAAGCTGAAATGCTGAAGTGCTGACAAGCGGAGGCGCCAGCCGGAGCGTGCTGACAAGCTGGCGAAGCCAGCTTGCTCCCTCGCCGCACTAGACATCCGCCATAGCAGGAGGGCGCGGCGAGGGACCCATCTTTGTACATTCGGCTAAAGACCCTTCTGTGGCCGGTGCCTAGACTATGTTCCGAGAGTACATACCCTGAAGAGGAGGAAGCTTTTGCGGAAGCTCGCATTATTATCTACCGCGGTCTTGTTGTCGGTATTCGCGCTACCTGGGCTCGCGTTCGCGCAGGAGGGCCCTTCGACGGCGGATCTCTCGCTGGCGATGGACACGATGTGGGTGATCATAGCGGCGTGTCTGGTCCTATTCATGCAGGCAGGATTCGCGATGCTCGAGGTAGGCTTCTCCCGGATGAAGAACGTCGGGAGCGTGGTCGCCAAGATACTGGTCAACCTGGCGATCGCGGCCCTGCTGTTCTGGGCCGTCGGCTTCGCGCTGGCCTTCGGCACCGGGAACGCGATCATCGGCACGCAGGGCTGGTTCCTCGCCGTCTCGCCCGGACAGGTCAACGACGTCTACGCCGGACTCTCCTGGACGCAGGTCCCGCTCTCGGCCAAGTTCCTCTTCCAGGTCGCCTTCTGCGCGGTCTCTCTGGCCATCGTATGGGGCACGATGCTGGAGCGGACCAAGTTCGCGGTCTACGTGGTTTTCGCTGTCGTCTTCGCTGGGCTGATCTACCCGATGGTGGGACACTGGATCTGGGGCGGCGGATGGCTGACCGAGCTCGGTATGCAGGACTTCGCAGGGTCGACGGTCGTCCACCTCTCGGGCGCGATGGCGGCGCTCGCCGGTACCCTGCTCCTCGGTCCACGCCTCGGCAAGTACGACGACGACGGCCGCCCCGTGAACATCCCTGGCCACAACATGCCGCTCGCGGTCCTAGGCGTCCTTATACTCTGGATCGGCTGGTGGGGCTTCAACCCGGGATCGACGATGGCCGCCGTTCCCGACATCGCCGACATCGCCCTGACGACGAACCTGGCGGCCGCCGCCGGTGTCCTCGGCGCGATGGGCATGAGCTATATGTACAGGCGCAACGTGGACGTCGGGATGGGCGGCAACGGCGCCATAGCGGCCCTCGTCGCCATCACCGCGCCCAGCGCCTTCGTCGCTCCGTGGGCTTCCATCGTGATAGGCTTCGTCGCCGGCGTAATAATGTACGCCACGCTCGTCTACGTGGACAAGATCGGGGTCGACGACCCACTCGGCGCCATAGCGGCGCACGGTATGGGCGGTGTCTGGGGCACGCTCTCCTGCGGTCTGTTCACGACCCCTGCCCTCGCCGCTGTCGGCGAGCCAGGCCTGTTCTACGGCGGCGGCTTCTACCAGCTCGGTATTCAGGCTCTCGGTATCGTCGCAGCAGGGGGCTTCGTGTTTACCGCCTCGCTCGCCGTCTTCGCCACGCTCAAGGCCACCATCGGCATCAGGGTCAAGCCAGAGCAGGAGCTCGACGGGCTCGACATCCACGAGCACGGAGTCTTCGGCTACCCAGACCTCGT
>JACCSM010000189.1 GCA_013698525.1 Rubrobacteraceae bacterium | reverse complement strand
AAACCGCTCCGTTGGCGCAGTCGTCGACGTCGACGATACCCCACGCGCCTTCGAGGCGACGACGGTATTCCCGCCCGTAGCCCGTGCTCCCGCCGTAGTTCACGTCGAGCACGGCGATGCCGCGGCTGGTCCAGTACTGTATCCTCGGATCGAAGGCCGTAGTCGACGCCGACGTCGGACCCCCATGGCTCATCACGAGGAGCGGCGGGAGTTCGCCATCTGGCGCCGCGTAGTCCCGGTTATTCGGCGGGTAGAAGAAGGCGTGCGCCGTCTGCCCATTCTCTGTGGGGAACTCGACGGGCTCGGGAACGGAGAGGTAGCCAGGATCTATCTCCAGGTCGCCCGAGCGACGCAAGACCTCGTGCAGGCCGGTCGAAAGGTCCAACCTCACGATGCAAGCGGCCTCCGTGGGCGAGCTGCCGCGGAAGATTACACTGCCAGCGGCTTCACCCGGAGACTCGCCGGCACGCACGCATGCGATGCTCGAGTATGGTGTCTCTAGCGGCCCGAGCTCTCCGCTCTCCGTATCGAGGATTGCGAGGTGCCAATGTCCGCGCTCCGAGTACGAGCAGACGATGCACCCCGGCGAGACGAAGGCGTAGGTATACATTCCGAAGGCCCACTGCGGCATGCCGAACTCCGCGTCCCTCTCGCAGAGCGGCTCGACACGTCCGTCGAGCAAGCGGTAGAGGTTCCACCAACCCGTTCGGTCCGAGACGAAGTGGAGCGTGCCATCGGGGGACCACTCTGGCTGGAAGATGGATTCATCCTGGCCGCCAGCGATCCGCTCGACGTTCTCGGGGAGTCCGTCAGCCCCGAGATCACAGACCAGGAGCTCAGTAGCGTCCCAGGGCATGTTCGGATGGTGCCACGTCAGCCACGCGAGGCGCCGGCCATCGGGGCTCAGGCGCGGCGACGAGTAGAAGTCGTTGCCCGACACGAGCACACGCTCGTCTCCAGTTTCGAGGTCTACGCCGACTATCTCGTTGACGGGTTCGTGCCCGGCGTGGTCCTCCCTTACGGTGATGAGGCGGCGGCGGTACCGATCGACCACCATGTCAGCGTATCGCCTGCCGGTCTCCGCCGAGAGCGGTGCCGGCTCGCCGCCTGGGGCCCGGCGGTAGATCCTCTGGTCTGCGAAGTTCGAGAAATAGACCGTGCCTCTGTCAACCGTGAAGCCGCCTCCACCGTACTCGTGTACCAGCGTGCGCGCATTGAAAGGCTGCGGCGTCACGTCCTCGGTGTGCCCGTCCGGCGTCATGAGCACAACGACATTGCGCCCGCCCTCGCCGGGGCGGCTCTCCAACCAGTACACGTCCTTACCATCGATCACTACTTCCGCCAGCCCCACCACGCCCCTGACGATCGCCTCCGAGGAGATCGGAGACCTCCAGGAACCGTAGGGCGCGACTCCTTGTTCGGACATAGTTCCGCTCCTCCACGTATAGCGGTTTCAGGAAGGGACTTCCCGACACCGCGCTAGTCAGCCAGTCAGCTCTTTGTTTGCTGAACTGCTGACTAGCGAGGGCCGAAGGCCCGATGCGTGCTGAACTGCTGACCAGCTTTTACTCGGAGGACTCGAAGACCAGCCACGAGCCCTTGAGGCCTTCGCTTATAGTTTCGCCCCCTCTGCGGGGTACCACGCTCACGAGCCGATCACCCTGAAGGGCGAAGTCCTCTAGCGTCCCGACCACCTCTTCGCGGTGCAGAACGAAGACCACCCTGTGCTGCATCGTGAGCTCCTCGATGGATTCACGCCGCGCCTCTTCCGCCCCGACGGCCTCAGCCAGTAGCCGCTCGCGCTCGGCCGCCTCGGCCCACAGCCGGCTTCGGCTCGCGTCGGCCTCGGCTTGCAGGGCGGAGTCCCGCTTGCGCCAATCCTCCAGATACTCCTCGATCCGGTGCAACATCCGCTCTATGGCAGACGTGTGATGCTCGCCCATCGCCAGCCTCCTCTATCCGTGTGCCCGAGTGCTACTCACTCTACCCCTGTTTCGCCCGTCGTGCCTGAGGAAGGATCAGGCACCTCCAGGGGCTACGTCTTGAGCCGGTAGCCTGTCTTGAAGATCCACCACACCGCCGTCAGGCAAAGGGTCAGGAAGAGGAGGGTCATGGCCAGGCTCACGCCAACGTTCACGTCGGCGATCCCGTAGAAACTCCAACGGAAGCCGCTGATCAGGTAGACGATGGGGTTGAAATAGGTGACCGTCTGCCAGAATGGCGGCAGCATATTGACGGAGTAGAAGCTGCCGCCGAGGAAGATCAGGGGCGTGACGATGAGAAAAGGCACGAGCTGCAGCTTCTCGAAGCCTTCGGCCCAGATGCCAAGGAGGAAGCCGAAGAGGCTGAAGGTCACGGACGTGAGCACGAGGAACGTGATCATCCACAGCGGGTGCGCGATCTCGACCGGTACGAACAGGCCCGACGTGGCCAGGATGATCAGGCCCAGGATGATCGACTTGGTCGCCGCTGCCCCGACGTAGCTGATGACGATCTCGACGTAGGAGACGGGGGCCGACAATAGCTCGTATATCGTGCCCGTGAACTTGGGGAAAAATATACCGAACGACGCGTTGGAGATGCTCTGGGTCAGCAGCGACAGCATGATCAACCCTGGAACGATGAAGGCGCCGTAGCTGACCCCGTCGATATCCGTGATGCGTGAGCCGATGGCCGCGCCGAAGACGACGAAATACAGGGACGTCGAGATAACGGGCGTGACGATGCTTTGCAGCAGCGTACGCCCGGTCCTCGCCATCTCGAACGTGTAGATCGCGCGAATCGCGTGAAAGTTCACCGCTCCTCCCTCACCAGGCTGACGAATATCTCCTCCAGCGAGCTCTGTTTGGTCTGGAGATCCCTGAACCCGATGCCCGTTCTGGTCAGGTCAGCGAGCAGTGCGGTGATGTCCGTGTGCTCGGTCTGCGTATCGTAGGTGTAGACGAGTTCGCCACCGTCCGCTGTGAGCTCCAGTCCGTACCCGGCGAGATCGTCTGGAATCGCATCGAGACTGTCGTACAGATGCAAGGTCAACTGCTTCTTGCCGAGCTTGCGCATGAGCTCGGCTTTGTCTTCGACCAGGATGATCTCGCCGTTGTGGATCACCCCGATCCGGTCGGCCATCTCCTCGGCCTCATCGATGTAGTGAGTAGTCAGTATGATGGTTACGCCGTTTTCGCGAAGCCGGCGCACCATCTCCCACATGGCCTGCCTCAACTCGACGTCCACACCCGCCGTCGGCTCGTCGAGGAAGAGTATCTGCGGCTCGTGCGACAGGGCCTTGGCGATCATGACCCTGCGCTTCATGCCGCCCGAGAGCGTCATGATCTTGCTGTCTTTCTTGTCCCACAGGGACAGGTCCCTGAGAACCTTCTCGATGTAGCCGGGGTCCCTTGGTTTGCCGAACAGCCCGCGGCTGAAGGTGCAGGTGGCCCACACGGTCTCGAAAGCGTCGGTCGTAAGCTCCTGCGGGACGAGCCCGATCAGGGACCTTGCCGCCCGGAATTCCGAGATGATGTCGTGACTGTCGGCCAGGACGACGCCTTGCGTCGGGTTGACGATCCCGCAGATGATGTTGATCAGGGTCGTCTTCCCCGCGCCGTTCGGACCGAGCAGGGCGAAGATCTCCCCGCGGCGAATCTCCAGATCTATGTTCTCGAGAGCCCGGAAGCCGGAAGCGTAGGTCTTGGAGAGCCTAGATACCGAAACGATGGGCTGCAAGGTCAGGCTGTCAGGTCGATCGGATCGGCCTGCCGTTCGATGGATTGGCGCCTGTGCGAGCTGTTCGTCACCATGATCCGGCAGCGCCCGGGATTCATTTCCTCCTTTGTCGCGCGGTGACATCATTTCTTGTTGCCGTAGAGGTACATGGTGAGCGGCGCGAATACGGCGACGAGGACTGCGGATATCAGTAGTACCCAGCCGATCTGCCCGGCTGTCGCTGTCCCCGACATCAAACCCCGCACCGCCGTCGTCAGGTGGGTGATGGGGTTGGCGCCCACGACCGCCTCCAGCCACGACGGCATGGTCCGCGGGTCCACGAAGATGTTACTGGCGAACGTGAGGGGGAACAGGACCATGAAGCTCACCATCATGACCGAGTTCGGCGTCCGAAGGACCAGCCCGAGCGCGGTCCAGATCCACGACATGCTGAACGAGAACACCAGGAGCAGTGCTACAGAGAGCAGCACACCGATCACACCGCCGGCCGGACGGAAGCCGAGCAGAAGACCCAGCGCGACGACCATCGTCGATGCCATGGTATAGCGTGCCACGTCGCCGAGCAGGGCCCCGACAAGAGCGGCGGGCCGCCAGATGGGCAGCGACCGGAAGCGGTCGAAGACTCCTTTGGTAACGTCGGTGTTCAGCCCCATCCCGGTGTACATGGTGATGAACACCACGGTCTGGACCAGGATGCCAGGCAGGAGGAATTGCAAGTACTCGCCGGTCGAGCCGGCCAGAGCGCCGCCGAACAGGTAGGTAAACATCAGCGTGAACATGATCGGGAACGCGGTGACGTCGAAGAGCTGCTCGGGGACGTGTTTGATCTTCAGCAGCGCCCGCCACCCGAACGTGAGCGATGCGGAGAGCGCATTCGGGCGTGAAGGCCGTTTGCGCGATGACAGCGCCGGGCGCAACGCATCGTCGCGGATTTGCTGTGCTGATGTAGTCGGCGTCGTCATGCTGCAACCTCTCCGGTGGTGATTGTATCGTCGTCCTCGGCCGGGTGGCCGGTCAGCGCGAGGAAGACCTCATCGAGGCTCGGCTGGCCGAGCGCGAAGTCGGTGAGGGCGACACCGGAGCGTGAGAGCTCAGCGAGGGCGTGCGCGACTCGTTCCGGGTCTGAGGCTCTGGCCGAGAGCGCCGCCGGGTCGGATTCGAGGTGCACGGATATGCCGAGTGTCTGCGACAGCACGAGCTCCGCCTCGGGTCGTTGTTCCGGGTCGCGTAGCCGCACGTGCAGAGCGCCCGAGCCGACCGATGCCTTGAGCTCGCCAGGGGTTCCTTCGGCGATGACCCTGCCGTGGTCTATGACGGCGATCCTGTCGGCGAGCTGGTCGGCCTCGTCGAGGTACTGCGTAGTCAACAGCACCGTCGTGCCGCCAGCGGCGAGGGTTCGGACGATCTCCCAGACCTGGTTGCGGCTGCGGGGATCCAACCCTGCGGTCGGCTCATCGAGGAAGATCAGGTCCGGCGTGACCACTATCGACGCCGCGATGTCGAGCCGGCGCCGCATTCCCCCGGAGTACTTCTTGACCTGACGGCCGGCCGCCTCGGTAAGGCCGAAGGCGTCCAGCAACTCGCTTGCCCGCGTCCTAGCCGCCTTGCGCGAGTGGCCCAACAGCCGGGCGATCAGGACGAGGTTCTCGAGACCGGTGAGGTCCTCGTCGACGGAGGCGAACTGTCCGGTAAGGCTCACCCGGCCGCGCACCGCATCGGCTTCGCTCACGACGTCGTGGCCGAATACTCGAGCCGAGCCTGAGTCCGGGCGGAGCAGGGTGGCGAACATGCGGATCGTCGTGGTCTTGCCTGCGCCGTTCGGGCCGAGT
>JACCSM010000147.1 GCA_013698525.1 Rubrobacteraceae bacterium | reverse complement strand
CCGCAGTCGAAGACGACGACTTCGTCGCTGCACCCGACCTCTCCCCTGTCGCGCAGTACCGGGACGGCGGCGAGGGCCGCGGCGGACTCGGGGCTGACGTATCCCGCTCCCTTGCGTCCTGCGAAGGTCTGCATCTCGGAGATGGAATCTTCGCTTACTGCGACGGCCGTGCCTCCTGATTCTCTCAGGGACTCCAGGATCAGGAAATCACCAACGGCGGAAGGGACCCTGATGCCGGAGGCCTTGGTGTTCGCGTCCTGCCACGGCTCCGCGAAACGTTTTCCTCTCTCGAAAGCTCTTACGATGGGGGCACAGCCCTCTGATTGCACGCTCACCATTCTCGGCCGGTCGGGTCCGATCAGGCCAAGCGCTTCCAATTCGTCGAAGGCTTTCCACATCCCCACGAGGCCCGTGCCCCCGCCCGTCGGGTAGACGATAATGTCTGGTAGGCGCCAGCCGCGCTGTTCGGCGAGCTCGAAGCCCATCGTCTTCTTGCCCTCGAGGCGATAAGGCTCTTTGAGCGTGCTTACGTCGAAGGCTCCGATCTTGTCGGCGAGGGCAGTGGAGATCCTGCCGCAGTCGGAGATCAGACCACGCACCAGCACCAGACGCGCCCCCATCGCGAGTACTTCCTGCTGGTTGGCGGGCGTCGCGTCCACCGGTGTCAGCACGGTGACCTGTGCGCCGGCGGCCGCGCCGTAGGCCGCAAGCGCGCCCGCTGCGTTCCCCGCTGAAGGCGCGATGAACGAGCTTACGCTCAGTTCCATGGCCCGCGAGACCGCGACGGCCATCCCTCGCGCCTTGAACGAGCCTGTGGGGTTAAGGCCCTCGGCCTTCGTGGAGAGGCGCGGGACGCCGAGCGCCTCGCCGAGCCGTGGCTGCGCCAGGAGCGGCGTATCGCCCTCACCCAGATACACGACGTTACTCCGGTCCCTCACCGGCAGAAGCTCTGCCCAACGCCACAGGCCACCAGTGCGGCGCCCCGCCAGCGACTCCGCCGTAAGCGTTCGGGCGGCCTTCTCGATGTCGTAGCGGGCGAGCAAGGGGCGTCCGTCCGCGGGGTCAAGGCCCATCAGCCCGTCCGCAGGGTACTTTTCACCCGAAAGAGCGCCCTCCAAATGCGTCAGGGTAGACCCGGTGGCGCCCTCGCCTGCGATCGTCATCTCGCTCCTCTCCGTGCTCCCGAAGTCCGCGCGGTCGAATCTCGCGCCGCGAGGTCGGGGATCCTAAGCCGAATCGGTAAGGGCCTCCGCGTGGTGCCGCACGTGATCATCCATAAAGGTGGAGATAAAATAGTAGCTGTGGTCGTAGCCGTCGTGCCACCGCAGGGTCAGCGGCTGTTCCGCTTCCCGGCAGGCCTCTTCGAGGGTTTGCGGGTAGAGCTGCTCCTCCAGGAATTGGTCCGCGGTCCCCTGGTCTACCAGTATGCTCCGCCGATCGGCGAACGGTATCCGGCGCACCAGCTCACTGGCGTCGTGCTCGCGCCAGGACCTTTCATCGGGTCCGAGGTATCCCGAAAACGCCTTCTTCCCCCAGGGGGCGCGGGTTGGGGCCGAGACCGGGGCGAAGGCCGATACCGAAGCGTAGAGGTCGGGGTTCTTGAGCGCCAGGGTCAGGGCGCCGTGTCCGCCCATGGAGTGTCCGAAGATACCCCTGGCGTCGGAAGCGGGAAAGTGCTCAGCCAGGACGGCAGGCAACTCGCGGGTTACGTACGTGCCCATCCTGTAGTGGCGCGACCAGGGCTCGACCGTCGCGTCGAGGTAGAAGCCTGCTCCGGATCCGAAATCCCCGTCTTCATCTTCACCTGCCAGCCCGAGGCCGCGGGGGCTGGTGTCAGGAGCCACGAGCATGAGGCCGTACTCCGCAGCTACTCGCTGGGCCCCGCCCTTGACTATGAACGTCTCCTCGGTCGACGTGAGGCCGGCGAGGTAGTAGAGAACGGGGACCGGGCCTTCGGCGGCCTGTGGCGGGACATAGACGGCGAAGCGCATCTCGGCGTCGCAGGCGGAGGAGTGGTGTGCGTGAAACGAGACGGTCCCGCCGAAGCAGGCGTGCTCGCCAGAGGTGTTGAAGTTCGTCATAGCCCCTTTCTCAAACGTCTCGCGACTCGATGTACCTTAGCGCAAGCGCCACGCAGCCAGTCGGCAAGACCTGATGCCCGAAACCTGTCGCCTGAAACCTCTTTAGAACTTTACGACGCTGCGAATGGACTCGCCGCGATGCATCAGGTCGAAGCCGGTGTTGATCTCCTCCAGCGGCATCGTGTGGGTGATCAGATCGTCTATGTTGATCTTACCCTCCATGTACCAGTCCACGATTTTGGGTACGTCCGTCCTGCCCCTCGCGCCGCCGAAGGCGCTGCCCTTCCAGACCCGCCCCGTGACGAGCTGGAACGGGCGCGTGGAGATCTCCTGCCCCGACCCGGCCACTCCGATGATCACCGAGACCCCCCAGCCCTTGTGGGCGCACTCGAGCGCCTGGCGCATCACCTCGACGTTTCCTATACACTCGAAGCTGTAGTCAGCCCCGCCGCCGGTCAGATCGACGAGGTAAGGGACGAGGTCCCCCTCGACCTCCCTCGGGTTTACGAAGTGGGTCATCCCGAACTTCTCGGCCAGGGACTGGCGCGCGGGGTTGATGTCCACGCCGACTATTTTGTCCGCCCCGACCATGCGGGCGCCCTGGACTACATTCAGCCCGATTCCGCCGAGGCCGAAGACTACTACGTTCGCTCCGGGCTCGACCTTCGCCGTGTTTATGACCGCCCCTATTCCGGTAGTAACGCCGCAGCCTATGTAGCAGACCTTATCGAAGGGGGCATCTTCCCGGATCTTGGCCAGCGCTATCTCCGGGACGACGGCGTGCGTGGCGAAAGTCGAGGTGCCCATGTAGTGGTAGAGCGTCTCGCCGCCGAGCGAGAGCCGGCTCGTGCCGTCTGGCATGAGTCCCTGGCCCTGGGTGACCCGGATTGCCTGGCAGAGGTTCGTCTTCTGGCTCAGGCAGTACTCGCACTGCCGGCACTCCGGGGTGTAGAGCGGGATCACGTGGTCCCCCACCGCGAGGCTCTTCACCCCCGCCCCGACTCCCACCACGACCCCGGCCCCCTCGTGGCCCAACACTGAAGGGAAGAGCCCCTCGGGGTCGGCCCCCGAGAGCGTGAACTCGTCCGTGTGGCAGACGCCGGTGGCCCCGATCTCCACAAGCACCTCGCCCGCCCTGGGACCCTCCAACTCGACCGTCTCGATCCTCAACGGTTCGCCCGGCCCGACAGCCACAGCCGCCTTTACGTCCACCGCACCGCCCACCCTTCTACCTCGCTCGACTCCGGCCCCGTATGTTCGGGTCCACGCTCCCCAGCGTCAAGCCGTCAAGCATGTGATAGAGCCGTATCCGATCAGCCTCGCGCATACTGCACTGCGGCGGACCCGATGACCTCGTCGCGGAAGTACCGGCTCAGATCCTGCGGAGTCCGAAGGTCTGCCTTTCGACCGAACAGTTCCGAAAGCTCCTCCTCCATCCTGGCGAGCCCGAAGAAGCCCGGAGTGTAACCTTCCTCGAACTCCACCAGCACGTCCACGTCGCTATCCGGGCCGAAGTCCTCACGCAAAACCGAACTGAACAGAGAGAGCTTCGATATATGGTTCTTGCGGGAGAACTCCGCCACATCATTAGTAGAAAGCGCGATCTTGCTCATGCCCGAATTCTATCGTGGAAATGCGGGCGCCGGCCAATAAGTGATCTCACCGGGCGCGCGCAGCACCACCGGCGCCAGGGGGGATTCAGGGTCGGTGAAGCCGCGGGTCATGTCTATGACAACGAGGGCTGGGCGGCGGCCGAAGCCGCCCCGCTCACCGAAGCCTTCTATGTGCATTAGATCAGCCTCCACCGTTCTTGCCCAGCTCGCCGGAGAGCCACGCGTTGAACGTGCGGCGGGTATCGGCGATGATGCGCCGCTGCTCGGCCAGAGGTGGGAGCTCTCCGTGGTCGAAGTCCGGCAGCTCGCCGCGGCTGCCCCTGATCTCCCCCCGCTTCGACTCCGTCGCTCCGGCGTCCAC
>JACCSM010000122.1 GCA_013698525.1 Rubrobacteraceae bacterium | reverse complement strand
GCGGCCCTCAGGCACAGGTTGACCTGCCGACCGTAGGCTATCAGGGTAACGTCGGATCCCTCGCGGGCGATACGGGCCTTGCCGAAGGGTACGGCGTTGTCTCCATCTTCGACCTCGCCCTTCGTCCCGTACAGGGCACCGGCTTCGAGGAAGATCACGGGGTTGGGGTCCCGGATCGCCGTGAGCATCATGCCCTTGACGTCGTTCGGGGTCACTGGCGCGACGACCTTTAGACCGGGGAAGTGGCCGTAGAAGCTCTCGAGGGAGTGCGTGTGCTGGGCCGAGAGCTGGACGCCGCCGCCGTTCGGGCCCCGGATCACGAGCGGCACCTCTACCTGCCCGCCAGAGAAATAGCGCACCTTGGCGGCGTTCTGGATGATCTGATCCGCCGCCAGAAACGAGAAGTTCCAGGTCATCATCTCGACCACGGGGCGCATCCCCATCATCGCCATGCCGACCGCAGCGCCCGTAAACCCGTTCTCGGAGATCGGCACGTCCATTATCCTGTTGGGCCCGTACTCGTCGTAGAGGCCGTCGGTTATGAGGTGGGTACCGCCGTAGACGCCGATGTCCTCGCCCATGAGGACGACGCTCTCGTCATTGTCGAGCTCGTGGACCATCGCCTCCCTCAAAGCCTCGCGGTAGGTCTTCGTCTCAGCCACGGCCTACGCCTCCCCCATATACTCGTCCTCGCCGGAGTAGACGTCGGTGTAGAGCTCCTCCTCCGGCGGCTCCTCGCTCTCGTCAGCGAACTCGACGGCCTCCTGTACCCGCTCTTTGGCCTCGACCTTTATCTCCTCGAGCTTCTCCTCGTCGAGCGCGTCGTTCTCGATGAGCTTGTGCTCGACCATCCCGATGGGGTCGCGTTGGCGCCACTCTTCGATCTCTTCCTTGTTGCGGTACTTCTCGAAGAAGTCGGCCGCGCCGTGCGGGGCCGTCCTGTACGTGAGCGCCTCGACCGCGTACGGTTTGCCCGTCTCCCTCACCTGCTCGGCCACCCTCTCGGCGGCCTCGACAACGGCCTCGACGTCCATGCCGTCTACCTTCTCATGCTCGATGCCGTAGGCATCGAACTTGGCCGCGAGATCGGTCATGGCGGTGGTGCGCTCGACGCTGGTCCCCATCCCGTACTTGTTGTTCTCGACGATGAACAGGCAAGGGCACTGTCCTTCCATGCCCCAGAGTCCCGCGAGGTTGGCCGCCTCGTGGAAGGCGCCCTGGCTCATTGCACCGTCCCCGAGATAGAGCTGGGTAATGTGGTCGGTCTCCTGGAAGCGCATGGCGTAGGCGACGCCGACCCCGAGGGGTATATGCCCGCCGACGATGCCGTAGCCGCCCATCAAGCCGCGCTCGACGTCGAAGAGGTGCATGGAGCCGCCTTTGCCCTTTACGAGGCCTGTCCCCTTGCCGTAGAGCTCGGCCATGATCTCTTTGGGATCACTGCCCAAGAGTAGCGCGTGCGCGTGGTCGCGGTAGGCCGTGATGACCTTGTCGCCATCCTCGAAGGCCTGCAAGAAGCCGGTGGCGACGGCCTCCTGCCCGATGTAGACGTGGAGGTAGCCCCCGATCTTACCCTGCCTGAAGCCCTTCTGGCACGCCTCCTCGAAGGCCCGGATCAGGGCCATCTGACGGTACAAATCTACGAGACGCTCCGAGCTAGTCGCTATGGCACCACCGTCTTCGCGGGTCTCTACGCCCCCGTCTTCCGAGTGCTCGTTATCTGCCGACATCAACGGCCCCTTCCCTCTTAGAGATACAACCCTAAAACAACCCTAAAGACAGAATACCAAAACCACAGGTTTCGTACGTATTCTCCACACGTTCCTATACCCTGCTTTACGCCTCTCCGAACCATTCCCGAACGGCTCTGAACGCCCGCGTCCTATGAGAGTCTGCGTTCTTGCCTTCGCCCAACTCGGCATAAGTCATCGAAGACCACTCGGGGACGAATATGGGATCGTAGCCGAACCCGCCTGCACCACGCGCTTCGGACGCCACGGTCCCTGGAACCTCACCCCTGAAAGTGCGCACGGTCCCGTCAGCCTCAGCGAGCGCGACGACGCACACAGCCCTGGCCGAGCGGTCCTCGCCTTCTGAGAGCATCCTGAGCAGGCCTTCGTTCCCGACGCTCCCCATGAGCCACTTGGTAAGCGCCCCTGGGAACCCGTCCCACGCATCGACCATAATCCCCGAGTCCTCGACGAGGACCGGGAGATCCGGTCTACCGAGCGCTTCGCGGGCGGCGCTGGCCTTCTCGGCCGCGACTTCGGCGGGGTCTATGGCCTGTATCTCGGGCAGGTTGAGATCCGCCCGCTCCAGCGCGATGCCGAGGATCTCCTGTACCTCGCTGCGCTTGTGCTCGTTGGTGGTCACGAAGATGGCTTTCATGGCGTAAGAGTCTACATAGGAGCGATTCTTTATGATACAGTCGCGTCCATGCATGAAGTGAGGGTGGAGACCATCGCTAACGGGAGATAACGTTTGCCGCTCGTAGATCTCGACCGATTCGATTTCCTCTACGCCAACCGCGTCAAGGGCATGAAGTCAGCCGCGACCCGAGACCTGATGGCCACGCTCTCTCGGCCAGGGATCATCTCGCTGGCTGGAGGCTTTCCCGACACGAGGGCCTTCGGCGAGGAGGCGTTCCGTGAGATCTCCCGCAACATCGCCTCGGACGCGGCCCAGGCCTTGCAGTACGGGCCTACAGCTGGCCTCGAAGCCATAAAGGACGTCATAGTCGAGGTCATGGGCGCGGAAGGCACGCCGGCGAGGCAGGAGGACGTCTTCGTCACGACGGGGGCCCAGCAGGGGCTCGACCTCATCGCCAAGGTCTTCCTCGACGAGGGCGACGCCGTACTTTGTGAGGGACCGACCTACGCAGGGGCACTCAACGCGTTCGCCGCGTACAGGCCGCGCATAGCCCACGCCCCGATGGACAGGGCCGGGATTATCCCCGTCGCGGCCCGCGAGACCCTCAAGAAGGCCCGCAAGGGGGGGCTCCACGTCAAGTTCCTCTACACCGTCCCCAACTTCCAGAACCCTGCGGGGGTTACGATGGTAGCCGAGCGGCGCAGGGAGCTCCTGGAGATGGCTCGCGAGTTCGACCTCGTGATCGTTGAGGACAACCCTTACGGGATGCTCCGCTTCGAGGGCGAGCCGCTCCCGTCGCTGGCGGCGCTGGAGCAGGAGGAAGGAGACGTCGATAGGGTCGTTTACCTCGGGACGTTCTCCAAGATCTTCGCCCCCGGCGTCAGGCTCGGGTGGGTGCACGCCCAGCCTGGGATACTGCACAAGATCAACGTCGGCAAGCAGGGCGCCGACCTCTGCTCCTCGAACCTGTCTCAGATGATGATCTCCTCCTACTTCCAGAACGCGGACTGGAGGGCCTACGTCATGCGCCTGACCTCCATGTACAAAGAACGCCGCGACGCGATGCTCGACGCCCTGGCCGAGTTCATGCCCAAAGAGGTCTACTGGACCCACCCCGAGGGCGGGCTCTTCGTCTGGGCCACCCTCCCCTCATACCTCGACGCGACAGCGATGCTCCCCCGCGCCATAGCCAGGAACGTGGCGTACGTGCCTGGCGAAGGATTCTACGGAGGCGCACCTGGAACTGGCAAGAACAACATGCGGCTCAACTTCTCGTTTGTAGAGCCCGAGAGGATCCGACGCGGCATAGAGCTGCTCTCCGAAGTGATCAGGGAGCGCATGGAGCTGCGCAGCGACCTGGAACGCGGCTCGCACCGAAGGGAAGGCGCAATTCACGGCGGCCGCTCTGTGGGCTTCAACTCCGGCACGGAAGGTTAGGCGTCCAGTGGCACGCGTGGTTGTCCTGCGCGGCGGACACTCGATGGAGAGGGACGTCTCTTTCCTTACGGGCCGGCGCGTCCAGCACGCCCTCGAACGCCTCGGCCACGACGTTCACCCGCTCGACATAGAGGACTCGACGACGGGTGCGCTGATAGAGATCTCACCCGATGCCGCCTTCGTCTGCCTGCACGGTCCCGGCGGCGAGGACGGCACCGTGCAGGCGCTCCTCGAGACCCTCGGCATCCCGTATACAGGTAGCGGGCCGCTCTCGTCCATCCGCTGCATGGACAAGGACTACGCCAAGCGTGCGCTCCGCGCCGCAGGTATACAGACCCCCCCCTTCCGCACCTTCCTGAGAAGGGCGATGAACGAGATGGGTGCCTCGGCGGCGCTGGACGTCGCCGCCGAGGACCTGGGTTACCCGCTCGTCGTAAAGCCCGCCAGGGAAGGGTCGAGCTTCGGGCTCTCGCGGGTCGAGGGACCCGAAGGACTGTTCGACGCCGTCTACGAAGCGCTCGGCTACGACGCCAAGATCCTACTCGAGCGCTGGGTGGAGGGGACGGAGATCTCCATCCCCATTATCGAGCCGGCCGGCGAGGAACCGAAGGCGCTCGGGCTAGTCGAGATCCGTCCCCGCGAAGGCGCCTACAACTTCGAGGCGAAGTACACCCCTGGCGCGACGGACTTCGCCATCCCCGC
>JACCSM010000098.1 GCA_013698525.1 Rubrobacteraceae bacterium | reverse complement strand
ACCCGAAGACCTACAACAAGCGCACGATCGAATCGCTCATAAAGTGTGGCGCCTTCGACAACGTCGGCCCCTCGCGGGCCGCCATGGTCGAGGTCCACGCGAAGGCTGTCGAACGGTCTACCAGGGGTCTGAAGGGTGCGCACGAGGGCCAGTTCTCGATGTTCGATGCGTCCGAGCTCGCGCCGCCCAAGCCAGAGTTCCCGGACGTCGATGAAGACCAGCGCAGAAGCCTGGAGTGGGAGAAGGAGGCCCTTGGTCTCTACGTCTCAGATCACCCGCTGCGTCCCGTCTTGCACAAGCTCAAAAAGCACACGGATACAACGGTCTCGGATCTCGAAGGTTGCAGGGACGGGGCTATAGTGTGGGTCGGGGGGCTCGCGACCTCGGTGCGGACCAACACGACGCGTAAGGGTGACATGATGGCCGTGCTGCAGCTCGACGACACGCGGGGTTTCGCCGAGGTCATGGTCTTCCCGAGGGTCTACGCCAGGTGCGCAGAGTGCGTGCGTGAGGATGCGGTCCTCAAGGTCAAGGGGAAGGTCGAAATGAAAGAAGGCATCCCGCGCATCGTGGCGCTGGAGATGGAGGAGCTGCACCTCGAGCCTGGAGCAGACCCCGTTTACCTCGACGCCGACGTTTTCGTCGGCCTCTCGCGGAAGGTAGCCCAGGAAGCGTTCGAGCTTCTGCGGCGGCATCCTGGTAAGAGCCCAGTCTTCCTCGTCTCTCGCACCGGTATGCTCGAGGAGAAGATCGGAGGCATCGCGGATTCCTCCGACCTGCACGCCGAGCTCAAACAACTCCTCGGACCCAGATGCCTCACCTACACACCCCCCGCCGAGCCAGAGATGGAGCAGGTGTCTTAGAGCATTTCAGCCGGTCAGCACTTCAGCATTTCAGCTTGTTGTTCTCGCTCTTTGTCTCTCGTTCGTGGCCGAATGCGCGACTCGCGTAAGGTCATACCGCTGCGGGCTGACCTCGATCCGGGGTGAGAGCGACGATGTACTCTCTCCTCCCGGCGAACCGCACCCATCCTGCCCGCTCGAAGGCGGCGGCCATCGGCCCGTTGGCCACATCGGTGTCAGCCAGGAGGGGCTTCTCGTTCCCGGTCTCCCTTCGTGCCTCGAGGAGCGTCGCGGTACCGGCGGCGAGCAGGTCGTCGACGTACCCCTGTCCTCGCATCCGGGGCACGACGCCGATGTAGAAGATGGTCAGGAAGCCTGGCGGCTCCGCCGGCATCACCAGGCCGACGAGTTCCCCGTTAGGCGCATACGCAAGCCGCCACCACGCGGGATCGTGCTTCACCCTTCGCGCGTCCTCGAAGAACTCGCGCGCTGCCCTTTGCGCCCCTAGCCTCTCGCGCTCACCTCGGATCTCACGGTCGAGCGTGCCTTCGGAGACCTCCGTCATCGCCTCGACGAACGCATCCTCACCGACCTCCTCCAGCGTGCGAAACGACAAACGCCCGGGAACGGCGGGAGGCTCCCCTCCGCGCCACTCGAAACGCCCGGTCTCTCGACGGAAGGCGAACCCCACGCCCTCCAGCAGCGCGACCCTCTTCTGCGGGTGGTGTTGGAACTGGGGCCGCATCGGCGGATCATCGACGACGTGCTCGATCTCCTCTGCGCCCAGAGCACGTGCCTTCTCCAGTACGTCTTCGAGCAGGCGCGTGCCCCCGCTCACATAGTCGGTGTCCCAGGGCACGTCCAGCAGCACGAGGGCGAAGGGCTCCTCCATGCCCGGCAGCGTCCAGAAGGCGACGCGACCGACGGGGCCCTCTCCTTCCTCTTCGGCGACGAAGCACCACTCCGGGCGCATCGAGCCTGCGGCGAACATGTTCTCCAGGTACTGCTCGACTTCTCTACGGTGGTCGGGGGTGGCCCCGACGAAGAGGTCGAGCTCGTCGGTACGTAAGGGACGAGTGTGCATCTCTGTAGCCCTCCTGCGGCAACGCGGTGAGGTGGCAAACAACGGTCTTGGGTCTGGACTGAGCAACCATGATGTAGAGACGCACCGGCAGCCCGAGGGGCTTGATCGCAGTATACGCGACCCGATCAGGCGATGCCAGAAAGCCTTCCCTGATACACTGGGCTACCGCTCCAAGATGTTCTCGGTCTACGGAAGAGAACTACAGCTTCAGGCATCGGGTCTCAGGCTTCTAGAGGAGGACTGCTCGGCATCCTTCGACTGCGGACTGACCTAGTGCCGTCAGTACCTGTGGGCTGATGGGCCCGGAGGCGCAGGGGGTTGAGCTGGGGCGCGGACCGGGCGATGATGCAGACTTCCCAGATCCAGAGGCGGAGGCTTGTGAACATGGCAGATAAGATAGTCTTTACGCGCGGCGTCCCACCGCCGGAGGCGTTCCCGACCGAAGAACTCGGGGCATGTTTCGACGCGGCGGTCAGGGAGAATCCCGCGGTTGTGTTGCAGTACGGCCAGCAGCCTGGCTACTCGCCGCTGCGCGAGGAGCTGGCTAGAGAAT
>JACCSM010000522.1 GCA_013698525.1 Rubrobacteraceae bacterium | reverse complement strand
TAGTCTGACCTCCCGGCTGCGCGCGGAAGGTACCGCAGCTGATCCGTCCGCCATCCTCCTTGGCGTACCACAGCTCATAGTATTCGTCCTTTCGGAGTTCGGGCAGGTCCCACACCACCAGCTCGATCTGAAGGTTTCCCCTGTCCACCTCCCCGCTGACCTCGCCGCCGCCATGTGAGGCAGCAACCGTCGCGGTCAGGGGAATACCCTCCGAAGACTCTTGGGTGAACGCCCAGAGGAGACCGGCGCCCAGGACAGCGATCGTCAGCAGCGCGGCCGCCGGAACCCAGAGCCTCCATCCGACTCGGGAGCGGGCCGGGATCTCACCTCTTGCCCGTGCCAGCACGCGGTCCTTGAGCTCCGGCGGTGGCCCGCCAGCGGCCAGCTCTCGGAGGAGACCATGGGTCTGGCGGGCGCGAGCGAGCTCACCCCGACATCCGGAACACCCCTCCAGATGTCGCTCCAACTCGCGCTCCTCTTCGACGGAGAGATCGCCGAGCAGGAAGGGGCCGAGGAGCTCCTCGAAGCGGTCTTCAGTCACGTCGGTACTCCTCCGCTGCGGGGTTTACCAGGCTCCGGTGCAGCCTCTTGAGGGCGGCCGTAGTCCGGCTCTTTATCGTTCCCAACGGGACGCCGGTGCGGCGAGAGATCTCACGCTGAGAGAGTCCCTCGAAGTACGAAAGGGTCAACACCTCCCGGTGCACATCGGGAATACGCGAGAGCGCCCGGGCGACGTCCCAGCCATCTACCCCTCCCTCGGGCTCAGGGCCGCCGGACACGTTTCGAAGCGGCTCATCGCCGGCGGACAAAGGCCGTACCTGCCGCCTCCGATCGAGATCCACAGCCCGGTTACGGGTGATCCGATAGAGCCAGGTGGAAAAACGCGCCCGCCCAGGGTCGAAGGAACCCGCCGCCCGCCAGACACTCATGAAGGTATCCTGGACCACCTCCTCGGCCAGGGAGGCATCCCCAAGCACCCTGATGCCCGTGGCGTAAACCGGCCGCGAATAGCGATCGTATAGCTCCGAGAGCGCCCGGTCGTCCCCTTCCGCTACCCAGCGTATCAACTCCTCGTCCTCCACACCTCTCACTACTGCTCCAAACATCTCCCTCCCACCCGGGAGCTCTGAGCTAGCTGGTCAAACCACACTCCGGCATCCGCCTCGGCAACCGCAGAACCACCCGGACAGGGGGTAGTACTCTCCACGGCTTCCTCGCCGATCTCTATTCGGTTTGTACGCAACGAGCCGGCCCGATGGTTCGTTTCAGGAAAGGTACTCCGCCTGCATCTATTGTCATCATGGGCAAAACGTTCTATGGTGTAACGTGATGAGTTCTGGGCAAATCGCCGACCAACGCTCGTCGGTGCGACGGGTACGCAGCGTGATCGAGCGTCTGGTTCGCGACGGCACCGCCGTCGCGCGCTCCGACGGCACGGTCCACAGCCTCTTCCCGGTAGCGGTGAGCGCCGCCGAGAGCGAGGCGCTGCGGGAGTGGGTCTCGCGGGAGGGGGCGACGCAGGCGATCGAGATCGGCCTTGGCTACGCCATCTCGGCTCTCCATGTTTGCGAGGGCCTGCTTGAGAACGCAGGTCCGACGCCGCGACACGTGGTCCTCGACCCCCACCAGGCGACGAGGTTCGCCAACTGTGGTCTGCAGTTTCTCGAGGAGGCGGGGGTCGCGGAGCTGGTGGAACACCACGCGGAGGAGTCGCAGATCGCACTGCCGCGATTTCTCAGCGAAGGCAGGAGCTTTCACCTCGCGTTCGTCGACGGCAACCATCGCTTCGACGGCGTATTCCTCGACCTCGTCTTTCTCGGTAGGCTCGTACGCGCGGGAGGGATCGTGTTCGTCGATGACTATCATTTGCCCGCGATCAAGCGCGCAGCGTCATTCTGTGTGACGAATCTGGGCTGGATGCTCGAGGAGGTCTCGGCTGCGGACGATCCTCACCAATGGGCCGTCCTCCGCACCTCGGCATTCCCGGATACGCAACCGTTCGACTACTACGTCGATTTCTGATGCCACTGAAGAACTTGCTTCTCGCGACGGCACGAATGCACCAGTCCGGGTCGAGGCGTTGGGAGTTAGCGGCATGTCGGCGGAATCTACCTATCCGGCCCAGTAGCCGTCAGCCTCTTCGGCGGCGGTCTCGACGTGAGCGCGAGAGGAGACAGCATGGCGCAGACCCATGTACCGGGCCAGATCGTTATTCTGAACGGCGCGCCGCGATCCGGGAAGTCGAGCATCGTCGCTGTGATCCAGGACACGTTCGATGGCGTGTGGATGAACCTGGGGGTCGATCGGTTCATGCAGATGACACCCGAGCGTTACCTACCCGGGATCGGGCTACGGCCAGGGGGTGAAAGCCCGGATCTCGAACAGTTTGTTGTAATCATGTATCGTGCGATGTATGAATCCATCGCTGCGCACAGTCGTCTCGGACTGAACGTGGTGGTGGATGTCGGACACCATGGTGCATACAGCGAATCACGAGGGATCCTTCCGGATTGTGCTCGGCGGCTGACCGGGTTGCCGGTATTGTTCGTGGGCGTTCAGTGTCCGATTGAGATCATCATGGAGCGCCGTAGCACCACAGGCTGGAGCGCCGGCAAACATCCGTACGGCGCATCGGCACCACCGCCTGTGCGCTTATGGCAAAAGGAAGCCCACCTCCCCGGTATATATGACCTGGAATGCGATACCTCGCTGCTAAGCCCGGAAGAGTGTGCCACGATGATACGACAGCACCTCGAAACCGGTCAGGTCCCGTCAGCGATCCAACAACTTGCCGCAATGGCAATCGAGCCAGGCTGAATGACGTGAGTAAATCGCATCACTCGGCGTCGCGACGGGCTCTCCTACCAGTCGTAGGCCTCGGGACGGCGGTTCTTCAGGGCGGGGAAGTCCTCCCGAAAGCGGTCGAGGTAGTCGAGGTCCAGCGCGGCTAGCGCGAACCCGTCGCGGTCGGGGCATTGGGCGAGCACCGTGCCCCACGGGTCGACGATGATGGAGCGTCCGTAGGTCCATCGTCCATCGGCCTTCCTTCCCCACTGGGCCGGTGCGACGACATAGGCCTGGTTCTCCACGGCCCGCGCCCGCAAGAGTAGCTCCCAGTGGTCCTTGCCCGTCTGGAGCGTGAAGGCGGCAGGAACAGCGAGTACCTCGGCGCCGCGCAGCGCCAGCAAGCGGTAGAGCTCGGGGAAGCGTACGTCGTAGCAGACGGAGAGCCCGATCGTCGCGGCGCCAGCCTTCGCTGTAACAATCTCCGTGCCGGCCGCGATGGTCCGGCTCTCGTGGTATTCGCGATCCGGGGCCTTCACGTCGAAGAGGTGTATCTTGCGGTAAACAGCCGACATCCTGCCGTCAGGTCCGAAGAAAGTGGATGTATTATCCAGTTTCGTAGCTTGGGGACCTCCTTCGAGGATCGAACCCCCTAGTAGGTAGACTCCGAGCTCGCCCGCGAGGCCGCCGAGGAACTCCGTCGTCGGCCCTGGTACGGGCTCGGCGTTCTCCCTGTAGACGTCCTCGAGGCCGTGGCAGTTCCACAGCTCCGGCAAGGCTATCAGGCCGGCCCCCGACGACACGGCCGAACGCATGAGCCGTTCGGCTGTGTCGAGGTTCTCCCCCTTGTTCGGGGTCGAGGACATCTGGATCGCCGCCGCAATGATCTCACGCCCGTTCACCACACCACTCCTTTCTATGCCGTAGTGCACGATATGGACTACTCTCTAGGTCGTTCAGTGCCATCTTCGGCGCCAGACCCGTGTCCGGCGAGTAAACGAAGTAGCGACTCCACGTCGTCTACAACATAGTCTAGCGGGACACGCACCATCGGGTTCAATCTCCCGCCGATGAAGGCCGCCCGGGTGTCCGTGTGGAGCCCGACGAGCAGCTTCTCGTTGTTCTGGAGGTACTTCTGGCAGTAGGCGATTCCGAGCTCCACGCACGCCCCCTCGTCAGGGACGCGCCCGTCGAGCACGAACAGGAACACGTCTGAGTCAAGGATCCTGGCCCTGTCGAGGTGGAACATGGCGTGGCGCTGTCCTCGGGAGTCATCGTGTCGTAGGGCGGTCTGCCGCGCTCGACGCCGTCGCGTTGCGGGAGAAACACATGGAAGCCAAGGGCTTCCAGCCTCTGTGTGAGCCTGAGGTTGAAGCACCTCTCGGCCTCCGAGAACAGTGGTCCTGCGAGGTAGAGCAGCACGCCTCTACAGTCTCCGAGGATCGGACCGGCCATAGAGCCTGGACTCAAGTACGTGGTCAGCCTCTAGCTCCCGCAGGCCGAGGTAGTAACGGGCCGCCTGCAGGACGGCCTCCAGCGGAGCCAGGCCGACGAGCTCGGTCGACTCTACGGAAGCGCCGAGGTCTGCTGCAGCCGAGCGAACGGCTTCGAGGGCCACGGGGATGGGGGTCTGCTCGAGGTCCGTCAGGTTCATCGAGACCTGAGCCTTGCCGCCGACACCGAAGCCGAGCGCCCTTACGGCCGGAAGGCCGCCGCCGCTCTCCCTGACCCGTGTGGCTACCACCCGAGCGACCTCGACGTCGTCTGTATCCAGGTACGCGTTGAAAGCAACGAGGAAAGGACGGGCGCCCACAGCGACGACTCCTCTGTGGGAATCGAGCGTTTTCGGACCGTAATCCGGCTTCCACAACGGGTCACTGATTCGGGATGCGACGCCCTCGTAACCGCCACGCCTGATGTCGGGGAGGGATCGGCGGTGTGGGTTTGTCGCGGCAGACCCGTAGAGGTAGACAGGAAATCCAAGGAACCCCAGGCTCTCGCTGGCCTTGTGGGCCAGCCTGACGGCGTCATCCATAGTGGCGCCTTCGAGGGGCACGAAGGGGAGTACGTCGAGCACGCCCATCCTTGGGTGCTCGCCGGACTGGGAGGCGAGGTCGAGTTCGGTGGCGCACGCCTTCGCCAGGGCGAGGGCGCCAGATAGCACGGGGTCCTCTTCTCCGGCGAAGGTCAGGACGCTCCTGTTGTGGTCGGGATCGGAGTGGAGGCTGAGGATACGGACGCCGGGAATGGCGCGGACGGCCTCGGTGATGCGTGAGATCTTCGTGCCGTCCTTCCCCTCGCTGAAGTTCGGGACGGCCTCGAATAGCGGAGCGTGCACGGCGGTTCAGAGTGCTCCGAGCGCGCGATCCAGGTGTACTGCGGCACTGATGAGCGCCAGGTGGGTGAAGGCTTGCGGGAAGTTGCCGAGTGCCTCGCCGGAGTGACCGAGCTCCTCGGCGTAGAGGCCCAGATGGTTGGCGTAGGAGAACATCTTCTCCAGGGCGAAACGCGCTTCGTCGAGGCGTCCTGCCCGCGTGAGGCATTCGACGAGCCAGAAAGAACACAGGCTGAAGCTGCCCTCGCCCCCTTCGAGGCCATCAGGGGCCGCGTGCTCCGGCTGGTAGCGGTCCACGAGCGTGTCGTGGGCCAGTTCCTGCTGGATACGGTCGAGGGTCGCGATCCAACGCGGGTCAGTGGGGCCGACGAACTTGACCAGCGGCATCATGAGCAGTGAGGCGTCGAGGGCGTCCGAGCCATAGTACTGGACGAAGCTGTTCTTCTCGGGGTTCCAGCCCTTCTCCATGACCTCCTCGTAGATGGCGTCGCGCTCGGCCATCCAGCGTCCGTCCCCCGCCGGTAGTCCGCGCTGGCGGGAGATCCTGCCCGCCCGCTCCAGGGCCACCCAGCTCAGGACCTTGGAGGAGACGAACTGGCGTCTTCCTCCTCGCACCTCCCAGATACCCTCATCTGGCTCCCGCCAGTTCTCGCTGAGCCAGTCCAGGATCTTCCTGAGGTTCTTCCAGAGGTCGTAGTCGAGGGGGGCGCCGTGCTTATTGTAGAGGTAGGCTGCGTCGAGCACGGCACCGTAGAGGTCGTGCTGGCGCTGTTTGTAGGCACCGTTGCCGAGCCTCACAGGGGAGGAGTTCATATATCCGGAGAGGTGCGAGAGCTCCGTCTCGGCAATGTCTTTGCGGCCGTCTATGCCGTAGAGCGGCTGCAGGAGGCCGTCCTGGTCCTCGTGGCAACGGTCCCTGAGCCAGCCCATGAAGTGTCGCGCCTCGTCCTCGAAGCCGACGTAGATCAGGGCGTAGAGCGCCAGCGCCGCGTCCCTGAGCCAGGTGTAGCGGTAGTCCCAGTTGCGGTCCCCCCCGATCCTCTCGGGCAGGCCCATCGTTGGGGAGGCGACGAGCGCACCCGTCGGATCGTAGACCATAAGCTTGAGGACGAGGGCGGAACGGTGGACCATCTCCCGCCACCGCCCTTGATAGGTGCAGTTCGAGAGCCAGCGCCTCCAGTATCCGAGGGTGCTGTGGAGCAGCTCCTCGAACCCGACGTCCGAGAGGATCTCTCCGGGCCCCTCGCCTTCCCTGAGATGCGCCAGAACGAACGTCGCCCTCTCGCCCGTGCCGAGCGTGAACTGCGCCCCCGCAGCCCCTCTCGCCCGCTCCTCCAGCCGCAAGTCGGTAGCCAGCCCGAGACAATACCTCCCTGATGCGAACACGGCCCCTGACCTCCCGACCGAGACCGAGTGGCCGCGGCGGGCGTAGTCGAAGGCTGGAAGGCACTCGACCCTGAAGTCCATCCTACCCCTTATTACCCGCACGTTGCGGACGAGCCTGTGACGCTCGCCCTGGCGCGTCATGATCGGCATGAAGTCAAGGGTCTCGGCCAGACCCTCAGGCGAAAAGAAGCGGGTCAGGAGGACATTGGTGTCGGGCAGATAGAGTTGCTGGCTGCGGGTGTACTCGACAGGGCGCAGCGCGAAATGCCCGCCTTTCTCGTCGTCGAGGATGGAGCAGAATACGCTCGGAGAGTCGAAGGCTGGAAGGCACAGCCAGTCTATCGTGCCGTCCATACCGACGAGCGCCGCCGTATAAAGGTTCCCGATGATCCCGTGGTCTTCGATGGGCAGATAACTCATATAGGCTACAGGTTACAGGCTTCAGCTTTCAGGTGACACCTCTACGATCACCACAGGCCGGTCTTCCTGACACCTGATGCCTGTGGCCTGAAGCTGCGGTTTGCGAAGCAAGCCGCTCTAAAAGCTGACGACAAGGGCGCCGCCGGCGATAATAAGGACGACTCCGAGGGCCTTAAGGACGCTGAAATCGGCCCCGGCTCCGAAGACCCCGAAGGCGTCGAGGACGAGGCCTACGATCAGCTGGGTGGCTATAACGAGCGAGAGGGCGCGCGCCACCCCGGCCTGTCCGGCCGCGACGGCGATAGAGCCCACTATCACGGCCCCGAGGAGGCCGGAGGCCACAGCGTAACCCACCGCACGGCCCGTAAACTCCGGTTTCGCCACCACAAACGAGATCAAGAGCGCGAATACGCCGGTCGTAAGACCGGAGATGGCGACCAGGACCAGGGGACCGAGCGTTCGCTGGGCCGCCCCTGTGAGACTGGTCTGGACGGCCACGCACAAGCCCGCAAGTACCGCGAGGATAAGGGTAGATCTCATACATTCCCCCTGAAGTTCGTGGTCTCAACACAGCACCCCGGTCGGGACGCCCGCAGGATTATACTGAGGTACAGGCCGTTTCTCCGGTTTGTGAGGTGGGTATATATACCTTTGTTCTTTTCTTGGATCATGATTGGTCAACTTACGGAGGGTAATCGTGGAACAGATGCTAGGCGGAACAAGGATCACCTACCTCGGGCACTCGACGTTCAGGTTTGTGACGGCGGGCGGCGGGCAGATCATCATAGATCCTTTCCTCACGAATAACCCCCAGACTCCGGACGACTTGAAGCGGGTTGGAGAGCTCGACACCATCCTGATAACCCACGGCCACTTCGACCACTTCGACGATGTGGAGTCACTGGCGGCGCAGACCGGCGCGGGGACTGTCTCCAACTTCGAGATCTTCTCCTATTTGCAGAGGCAGGGGATCGAGAACGCCATGCCGATACAGAAGGGCGGCACGGTCGAGGTCGGCGGCATCAAGGTGACAGCGACCCACGCCTTCCACTCCTCGAGCATACAGCTCGACGACGGAAGCTACATCTACGCTGGCGAGCCGGTGGGCTACATAATCGAGTTCGAGAGCGGCTTCAAGCTGTACCATGCGGGCGACACCGCGGTTTTCGGCGACATGCGCCTTATCGGCGAGCTCTACAACCCCGACCTCGCCCTGTTGCCGATCGGCAACCAGGTGGTGATGAGCCCGTACGAAGCGGCCCACGCAGCCAGGCTCCTCGGCGTCGAGCACGTGGTCCCGATGCACTACGGTACCTTCCCGTTCGTGCCAGGCACCCCCGAGGAGTTTCAGGAACATGCCTCTGCCCTCGTACCAGACCTCAAGGTCCACGTGATGAAACCTGGTGACGAACTGGCGTCTTAGGGCGGCTTGTCGCCCTTATAGGTTCACGAACCGCCCCTACAGGGATCGGGATTTCTAGGACCGGTCCGCACGGACCGGGGCTATATCGTTGCCGAGAGCAAGACGAGCAATACGGCGCGACACGCCTCTCCGCTTGCCCCTACGAGGTCGCCGCCGATCCCACCAAACTTCGTTGCGGCGATCCGTAGGGCACCGAGCGCGACCAGGGGTGCCGTCAGGATGGCGAGCGGCGCGAGGGCGCTCGACGTCAGAAGGAATGGCAGCGGCACCACCAGGGCTAGCGTGATGCCGACGAAACGGCCCGGTCCGGAGAGCGCCTTTACAAAGGGAACGGAGGAAGAACGCGCGTCCGCCGGCTCGCCGAAGGCGAGC
>JACCSM010000080.1 GCA_013698525.1 Rubrobacteraceae bacterium | reverse complement strand
CCAGTTGTTCGTGGTCTTCTGGTTGAGGCTCAGGCGCGATGGGTCCGGCGGAGAAAGACTCGGGCCCACCTTATGCCACCCCGGCGACGGCGAGCACGCGGCGCATACGTTCGGCGGCGAGATCAGGGTCATGCAGGAGCCCGGCCCTGTCTGCGAGGACGAAGAGTTCGGAGAGGTGTGTCGCCGAGCGGGCGCCCTCCTGTCCACCTACCATTCGAAAGTGGTCCTGGTGGCCGTTTATGTAGGCCAGGAAGACGACGCCCGTCTTGTAGTAGCGGGTCGGGGCTTTGAAGATGTGGCGGCTCAGGGTGACCGTTGGCGCGAGTATCTTTTCGTAGCGATCTGCGTCCCCGGCATCGAGGGCTTGCAGGGCGGCTGAAGCTGCAGGGGCGATGGCGTCGAAGATGCCTAGGAGGGCGTGGGAGAAGCCCACTTCATCGCCCCGGATCAGGTCTGGGTAGTCGAAGTCGTCGCCTGTGTACATCCTGACGCCGTCAGGAAGTCGGCGGCGTATCTCGACCTCGCGCCCTGCGTCCAGGAGGGAGACTTTGATACCGTCGATCTTCTCGGCGTAGTCGCTGATAATGGAGAGGCATACATCCGTGGCGTCGTCGAGGTCGCTGTGGCCCCAGTAACCGCCCAAGGCAGGGTCGAACATCTCGCCGAGCCAGTGGATGATGACGGGGGATGAGACTTGCGGGAGAATGGCGCCGTAGACTTCGGCGTAGTCTCCCGGACTCTCGGCGCGGGCAGCAAGGGCGCGGCTGGCCATCAGGATCACACGCCCTCCCTCTCGACGGCCTCCCTCAGAATCTCGACCGGCAACACCGGTCGGACCCCTTCCGCACCGTCCTGCGCATCGCGACTCCGCTCTCCTCTTCGAAGTTCCGTTACACGTTCCGACGTATCGCCGACCTGAAGAGCAGGAATCCGACGCCGATGAAGGCGAGCCCCGAAACCACGGGGCCGAGCAGCGACATGCCACCTGTGTTGGGCAGTGGGTTGTCGGAGATCGTGTCGGAGATCACACCGTCCCTAGAGGCAGCGTTGCCGGCATTCGTGCTGCCGTCATCCATGCTGGCAGTATCGTCGGTGTTGCCGGCACTTGCGCCGCCATCTACAGCACGACACCCTTCTCCATCGATGCCCGTCGAACTTATTATCGGGAAAGTATCGTTGGGGCCCCTGGCAAACACGTCGTTCTCCGGATCTACGGGTATCGGTGCGATGAGCTTGTCAGGGTTATCCCTCTGGTCCTCCGGGAAAGACTCGCCCAGTGTCTCCCTGCCGTTAGCTACTATAGTTCCGTCCTGCTCCAACGTGATGTCTGCGTTATCACCATCCCTGATTCGAAAAGGCACGCCACGATCGCTCATGGTTATGGTCAACTCACCGCCCTGTGCCGTAAACTCGCAGTTTTCGGTCTCTATGACGATCTGGTCTATCCCGGTGACCCTCGTGCCGTCGGGAAGTATGTCTATAACATCTCCCGGAACGAGCACATCTTTGCCGATAGCCGTTCCCCCCGCCAAGGGACCTTTCTCCACATCCTGCGGCTCGGGAGCCGGCGATGAGTTGTCCGCTGGCGGAGAACTCGGTGGTGAAGAACTCGGTGGTGAAGAACTCGGTGGCGGAGAACTCGGCGGTGGGCTACTCGGTGGCGGAGAACTCGGTGGCGGAGAACTTGCTTCACATCCGATGCCCGTGGAAGTGACGATCACAAGCCCTCCGGTATCGAGAACTTTGTCCCCTCCCCTTTCGTTGAGGGGCACTATGTTCGCGTCTCGACCGGGGCGGGTGCTCACCACCTCCAATCCACCGTCAACCTCACTCATCTTGATCCTGACATTGACGTTGTCGATGAAGTCGGCCTGCGTACCGTCGTCGTCTTAGAGGACGAAGGACGCCCCTTGCTCGAAGGTGCAATCTGCCCTGGGGATTATGATGGTCTCGACTTCCGGGTCCGGGACCGTGCTGAAGGTCTCTACCTCCGTGCCCGCCAATGGCCCCGGCTGCTCCGCTTCTACTTGCGTTTGCGCCGTTTGTTCACCCTCGGCAAATACCAGAGGTTGTCGAGTATCTGTGCCTTCAGCGCCCACACTGTCGTCTGTCGTCTCCTGCGCCCCGGCCGCATAAGCGAAAACAAACGTGAACATGAACGCAGCAACTGCAAGGCTCACTAGAAATCTGCTTTGCACACCCCACCCCCTATGCCTGCTCTGGATAACAGCATTCTACACTCGTGAATGAAGAATATGCTACCTGAAGCGAGCTACTACGAAAAGTCAACGCGGTAGATGTGCAGTCCGGATCATTGCCCATACCTCCGCATCACGCTGACCCCCATGCTG